>JAZKEE010000104.1:0-44208 GCA_040387235.1 Pseudomonadota bacterium | reverse complement strand
ATGGGCTGGAGGCGGATCTGTTTACTGCGGTGCCGGAACTGGTCAAGGCGCTGTAAGACGCCCACCCAGTCGAGCGCGAACAGCCCTTCATATTCAGGAGACAAGCATGCACAACAACCAACCCCTCAACCGCCGCCGCCTGCTGGCAGCCGCCACGGCCGGCATCGCCGCCACCGCAGCACCCGCCTGGGCCAACACAGCGTGGCCCAGCAAGCCGATACGCATCGTCGTGCCCTACACCGCGGGCGGTTTCACCGACCAGATGGCGCGCCTGCTGCAGGTCGGGCTGCAGCAGGCGCTAGGGCAACCCGTCGTGATCGACAACAAGCCGGGCGCCAACAGCATCATCGGGGTGGATGCGGTGGCCAAGGCAGCGCCCGACGGGCATACCTTTGCCGTGGTAATTGCCGCCTATGCGGCCAACACCACGCTCTACCCCAAGCTGCCCTACGACCCGAAGAAGGACCTGGTGGGCGTATCCCTCATGGGGATTTCGCCGCTGGTGGCCGCCGTCGCCACGAATGCCCCATACAAGACCACGGCGGAGCTCGTGGCCTATGGCCGCGCCAACCCTGGCAAGCTGAGCTACGCGTCGTCGGGCTCCGGGTCGGCCGCGCACCTGACCTCCGAACTCATGCGCCTGGTCACCAAGGTCGACATGGTGCACGTGCCGTACAAGGGTGCGTCCCCTGCACTGGCCGATCTCATGGGCGGGCAGATCCCCTTGTTCCTGGACCCACCACCCAACCTGATCCAGCCCGCCAAGGCCGGCAAGATCCGCCTGATCGGCGTTGCCAGCGACAAGCGGGTGCCTGCGCTGCCGGACGTGCCGACCTTTGCCGAGCAAGGCTATCCCGGCATCGTCGGCAGCACCTGGGCCGCCATGCTGGCGCCGGCAGGCGTGCCGCGCGAGATCGTGCAGCGCATGTCCGCGGAGGTCGCGCGCATCATCCGCAGCGCCGAGGTGGCGCGCCGCCTGGAGCAGAGCATGGGCACCTTTGCCGAGGGCTCGACTCCGCAGGAATGCGATGCCTTCATCGCCAGCGAGACTGCCAAGTGGGCCAAGGTCATCCGTGAGGCCGGTGTGGTCGTGGACTGATTCAATCGGATAACGATTGCTCCTGGCGCCTATGCGCCGTATCTGCATCTTCCTACAAGGCCGCAATCGGCTGATCCGTACGATTCGTCATCCCTGCCGCTGCGGCTGCCCGCAGCCAGGCCCCCTTTGGCCAAGAGGTGTTGCCATGATGACCGATTCGCAAAACCTTTTCAGCACCGCCCAGGCCTTGCCTGGCGCGCTGGCATCCCTGGGCTCTGCCCCGGTCATCCGGCAGCTGCGGCACCTGGTGGACAACGGTTTGGCGGATCTGCCCGCACCCGGCACCGGCCGGACACTGGAGCGCTGGCAGGCGCTGAGCCTGGTGGCACGCCATGACCTGTCGCTCGCCAGGCTGTACGAGGGCCACGTCGACGCACTGGCCATTTTGCGCGAGTTGGGTGGCGCCCAGCCGACACGGGGCGAAGTCTGGGCCATGTGGGCTGCAGAGTCGCCGGGTCGCAGCGTGACCATCAGCGACCTGCGCCATTCCAGCGTGTCCCTGTCGGGCTCCAAGGCCTGGTGTCCGGGCGCGCTCGGTGCCAGCCATGCCCTTGTCACGGCCTGGTTGCCAGGCCAGCAGCCCCAGCTGGTGGCCGTGGAACTCGATCACCCCAGCGTCACCATCCAGACCGATGCGTGGCACCCCGCCGGCATGGCCGACACCGGGAATGCCGACGTCATGTTCAACGGCACGCCAGGGGTGTTGCTGGGCTCTCCCGGCGATTTTCTGCACCGGCGGGGCTTCTGGCACAGCGCTGCGGGGATCTCGGCATGCTGGTATGGCGCCATGTGCGCATTGGCCGAGGTGCTGTACACCGCGGTGCAGCAGTCTTCGCCCACCCACCCCAGCCATGGCACGCGGGCCGCAGCCTTGGGCCGGGTGGATGTGGCCATGGCCAGCACGGCCGCGCTGCTGCACCAAGCCGCTGCCTGGGTCGATGCCCATCCCCATGCGGATGCCGCAGCGGTTGCGCTCAGGGCCCGCCAGGGCGCTGCGGCCGGTGCCCGCCGCGTGCTGGAAGAGGTCGGGCGCGCTCTGGAGGCGACTCCGTTCAGCCGCAACCCCTCCTTCATGCGGATGGCCTCTGATCTTCCCATCTTCATGCGCCAGAGCCAGGGCGAGCGTGACGACGCAACCCTTGCCACATCGCTGCTCTCCCAGGAGCTCCCGGCCTGGTCGCTGTGAGCCTGGCCGTACGGGCCGTCGCGGCACCGTCCTACAGCCGAAGGCAGTTGCCCGGTTTACCATTTCCCTGTCGATACCGCAGTCGACATCCCCCCCTTGCATCATTGGATGCAAGAAGAAAGCCCGCTCCGTGCGGGCTTTCTTTTGTGTGCTGCACTGCATCGAAACCCCTCCCCTTTCAGGGCTGTTGCGAATAGTTGCCCGCCTTGCATGGCCTGCGGTTCAGAATGCGCTGTCGCCAATCCACGCGGGGGTCCTATGCCGATGGAGTACCTGAAAGTGATCGCTGTCGAGATGCTCCCGTTCGACGTGGACGACGAGGCAGGCGTGGACAAGCTGCGGGTGCTGGAAGCCGCCGGCATGGTGGAAGTGCAGTTCGCGCAAGGTCGTGGCGCTCCCGCCCGGGTGGTCGCCGTCACCGGCCTGGGCAGGGCATCTCTGCTGGCCGAAGTCGCCAAGCAGGTGATCCGACAGCGCGGACCCGAAGTGTCGTCGGCCTGGGCAGCCCTGTCCTGACAGGCCTGCCCCAGCGTACTGCACACGCACGCGCCCGCATCGCGCCCGACGCACTCCTCTCGGCCACAGCCTGCAAGGCCATTGGCAATCCTTCGCGCTGATTCTTTGTATGACCCCATGCCGGTGGGCATAGGATGCATTCACGCCTGTGCACAGGCCTGAAACAGGCGCTTGCGCTTCAACAAGTGTCTTTCCAGGCGCACCTGTTGCGCAGGCGTAAGAACTGCGGGAGCTGGTGAACACACCCCCTGTCCAAAATGAGTGCAGCGCGCCCTCCATTGGCTTTGCCGGGATGTCTGGGTGCCAGGGCCGCGCGCTCACGTTCTGCAACACCGCCGTGCGGAAAACCGCGTAGGCAAACGCCTACCCGAGCACGCGCAGGGGTCTGGCACTTGCATATTGCACTGCAGCAGAACATGGAGGCCAACCACCCCTCTTTGCCATGAACGTCGCAGCGCCCTCCACCCACCTTGCCGCCCCTGCCGCTGCGACCCCATCCCACTTCCAGCAGTACGAGGTGCTGGGCGCCCATGCTGATGCCACGGGCACCGTCTTCACGGTATGGGCCCCCAATGCCCGTCAGGTCGAAGTCATTGGCACCTTCAGCGACTGGGCCCCCCTGCCCATGCAGCGCACGCAGGACGCATCGGGGCGATGGAGCGCGCGAGTGCAAGGGGCTGGCCATGGTGACTTGTACAAGTACCGCATCGAGGACGCCCACGGCCAGTGGGGTGAAAAGGCCGACCCCTGCGCCACCCGGCAGGAGCACCCGCCGGGCACGGCTTCCCAGATCTGGAAGCTGGACCATGAATGGAACGACCGTGCCTGGATGGCCGCGCGCGGCGAGCGGCAGGCATTGGCCGCCCCGATGTCCATCTACGAAGTGCACCTGGGATCCTGGCAGCGCCAGGAGGACGGCCGCTTCCTGAATTACCGGGACATCGCGCAGCGCCTGGCTGCGCACTGCACCGCCCTGGGCTTCACACACGTGGAACTGATGCCCGTGACGGAACACCCGTTCTATGGATCATGGGGCTACCAGACCACTGGTTACTTCGCACCCACGGCGCGCTATGGCAACCCGCAGGACCTGATGGTGCTGGTGGACACCTTGCACCAGCACGGCATCGGCGTGCTGCTCGACTGGGTGGTGTCGCATTTCCCGTCGGATGCCCATGGCCTGGCCCGCTTCGACGGCACAGCCCTGTACGAGCATGAAGACCTGCGCAAGGGCTTCCACCCCGAGTGGAACAGCCTGATCTTCAACTACGGCCGCTACGAGGTGCGCGACTTTCTCATCAGCAACGCCCTGTTCTGGCTCGGCAAATACCACTTTGACGGCATCCGCGTGGATGCGGTGTCGTCCATGCTCTACCTGGACTTTGCGCGCAAGCCGGGCGAGTGGGTACCCAACCCCGACGGAGGGCACCAGAACTGGGAAGCCGTGCGCTTTCTGCAGGACCTCAATTGCGCGGTGTATGCCGCCTTTCCCGACGTGCACGTGATCGCCGAAGAGTCCACCGCCTGGCCTGGGGTCTCGCGCCCGGTCCAGACCGATGGCCTGGGCTTCGGCATGAAGTGGAACATGGGCTGGATGAACGACACGCTGCGCTACATGCAGCGTGACCACGTGCACCGCCATTGGCACGAGGGCGATCTTCGCTTCTCGATGGTGTATGCCTTCGACGAGAACTTCGTGCTCGCGCTCTCGCACGACGAAGTGGTGTACGGCAAGCGCAGCCTGCTCTCGCGCCAGCCAGGCGACCAGTGGCAGCGCTTCGCCGGTCTGCGCACCCTGTACGGGATGATGTGGTCGCACCCCGGCAAGAAGCTGCTTTTCATGGGTGGCGAGTTCGGCCAGGTCGACGAGTGGCACCACGAACGCACGCTCGACTGGCACCTCTGGGCCAAGGCCCGCCACAGCGGCATGGCCCGCTGGGTGAGCGATCTCAACCGCATCTACCGCGAGCGCCCTGCCCTGCACGCGCACGATTTTGACGCCGAAGGCTTTGCCTGGGCGCCCATGGTGCCGCACCAGTCCACGGTGCTGGCCTTCCTGCGCCGCGCAGGTGACGACCTCGTGCTGGCCGTGCACAACCTGACGCCCGAGCCCGTGGCGGCGCTGCGCGTGGGCGTGCCGGTGGCCGGCCACTGGCACGAGCTGCTCAACAGCGATGCGCAGTCCTATGGCGGCAGTGGCATGGGCAACTTCGGCGGGTTGGACGCCACCCCCACGCCGCTCGACGGCCATCCGGCCCACCTGCACCTGACCGTGCCCCCGCTTTCCACCGTTCTTCTTTCCAACCGCCCCACAAGGGCCTGACTGTTCACTGGAGCTGATGCCATGTCCCGTACCCGAAATGTGTTGGCGATAGTGATGGCTGGGGGCGAAGGCTCCCGTCTGCACCCCCTGACGGCCGAGCGCTGCAAGCCCGCGGTGCCCTTCAACGGCAAGCACCGCATCGTGGATTTCGTGCTGTCCAACCTGGTCAACTCGGAGATCTATTCGATCTACCTGCTGGTGCAGTACAAGTCGCAGTCACTGATCGAGCACATTCGCAGTTCGTGGACCATGACGCGCTTCATCCCCCAGCACTTCGTGACGGTGGTGCCACCCCAGATGCGCAACGGCCCTGAGTGGTTCCAGGGCACGGCCGATTCGGTGTACCAGAACATCCACCTGATCGAGTCCTTCCAGCCCGATATCGTGGCCGTGTTCGGCGCAGACCACATCTACCGCATGGACGTGCGCCAGATGGTCGACTTCCACCGCGCCAGCCAGGCCCACGTGAGCGTGGCCACCCTGCCGGTGCCGCTGTCGCAGTGCAACCAGTTCGGCATCGTGGAGGTGGACGCACACCACCGCGTGGCCAACTTCGTCGAAAAGCCCCAGAGCACCCGTCCCATGCCAGGCAGCAGCACGCATGCCCTGGCCTCCATGGGCAACTACCTGTTCAACGCCGACGTGCTGCTCGATGCACTCAAGAAGGCGCACGCCACGGGCCACAGCGACTTTGGCCGCGATATCCTGCCCACCATGCTGCAGTCGCACCGGCTGATGGCCTATGACTTCACCGCCAACGAGATCCCCGGCACCGCCCCCTATGAAGAGCATGCCTACTGGCGCGATGTGGGCACCATCGATGCGTATTTCGACGCCCATTTCGACACGCTGGGCGCCACGCCGCGCTTTCGCATGACCAACCGCGAGTGGCCAATCTATGCCAGCCCCGACCAGGCCGAGTCGGCCCAGATCGAGAACGGCGTGATCCACCGTTCGGTGGTCGGATCGGGCAGCATCGTCGACGGCGCCGCGCTCGACCACGCCATGCTGCGCCGCTCGGTGCTGGTGGAGCGCGATGCGCGGCTGGAACACTGCATCGTCATGGAGCGTTCGCGCATCGGCCAGGGCGCCCACGTGCGCCGCGCCATCATCGACCAGGACAACGATATCCCCCCGGGCGAGCGGATCGGCTTCGATGAAGCGGAGGACCGCCGCCGGTTCCACGTGACGGAAAGCGGCATTGTGGTCGTGCCGCGGCAGTTCTTTCCGACGCGCAGCGCCGTCGTGAGCAATACGCTCAAGGTAGACCGGGTGCGCCAAGCCGTGCCAGCCGCCCTGGGCAGCGACTTCAAAGCCGCTGCATGAAGCCCGAAGTGCACGCCGCGGGCCCGTTGCCCACCGCCCCCTTCAAGCGAGTGCGCTCCGTGCGACAAGTCGACCCCGGACGCCCCTGGCCCCTGGGGGCGACCGTGGACAGGCTGGGCGTGAACTTTGCGGTGTATTCCTCGGTGGCCACGCGGGTGGAGATATGCCTGTTCTCCGAGCATGACCGGGAAATGGAGCGCATCGCCCTGCCCTGCCTGACCGACGACGTATGGCATGGGCACGTGGCGGGACTCAAGGCGGGCCAGAAGTACGGCCTGCGCGTGCACGGCCCCTACGAACCCGAGGCCGGCCAGCGTTGCAACAGCGCCAAGCTGCTGATGGACCCCTACGCCAAGGCGCTGGACCGGCCGGTGCGCGGCACCGCGGACCAGTTCGGCTACGAACTCGCGCAGCCCGATGAAGACTTGGTGCGCAGCACGCGGGACAATGGCCGCACAGCCCCCAAGTCTCGCGTCGTGCGCTCGCGCTTCGACTGGGGCGACGACCGGCCGCCCCGCGTGCCAGCGCGCGACACGGTGTTCTACGAAGTGCATGCCAAGGGCTTCACCCAGACCCACCCCGGTGTACCTGAGAACCAGCGCGGCACCTATGCCGGCCTGGCATCGCCGGCCGCCATCGCGCACTTCAAACAACTGGGCGTGACCAGCATCGAGCTGCTGCCCGTGCAGGCGTTCATTGACGACCACCGGCTGGTGGAGATGCAACTGGCCAACTACTGGGGCTACAACACTGTGGCCTTCTTCGCGCCGGAGCCGCGCTACGCGGCACGCGCCGGCTCCGACGGCGGCGTCGACGAATTCAAGGCCATGGTCAAGGCGCTGCACGCGGCAGGACTGGAGGTGATCCTGGACGTGGTCTACAACCATACCGGAGAAGGCAACCACCTGGGTCCCACGCTCAGCCTCAAGGGCATCGACCATGGGGCCTACTACCGGCTGACCGAAGACCGCCGCATGTGCATGGACTACACCGGCACCGGCAACACCGTGGACACCAGCAGCCCGCCCGCCCTGCAGCTGGTGATGGACAGCCTGCGCTACTGGGTGCAGGAGATGCACGTGGACGGCTTTCGCTTCGACCTGGCCTCGGCGCTGGGGCGCGATGCCGCCGGAGCCTACACCCTGCGCGCACCGTTCTTCGCCGCGCTGGCGCAGGACCCCGTGCTCTCACGCACCAAGCTCATCGCCGAGCCCTGGGACCTGGGGCCCTATGGCTACCAGCTCGGCGGATTTCCGGTGGGCTGGATGGAGTGGAACGGCCGCTACCGCGATGCCGTGCGCGACTACTGGATCAACTCGGCCGGCAGCCTTCCGGCGTTTGCCGCCTGCCTGTGCGGCTCGGCCGACATGCTGCAGCCGCGCCGCAGGCGCCCTGCGGCCAGCGTGAACATGGTCACGGTGCACGATGGCTTCACCCTGGCCGACCTGGTGAGCTACAGCGAGAAGCACAACGAAGCCAACGGCGAAGGCGGGCAGGACGGCGAATCGCACAATCGCAGCTGGAATTGCGGTGCCGAAGGCGATACCGAAGATACGGAGGTGCTTGCCCTGCGCGAGCGGCAGGTGCGCAACTTCCTTGGCACCCTCTTCATGTCCCACGGTACACCGCTGCTGCTGGGCGGCGACGAGCTGGGGCGCACCCAGCAGGGCAACAACAATGGCTACTGCCAGGACAGCGCGCTGTCGTGGTACGACTGGGAGCGTGCTGGCCGACACGGCGAACTGCAGGGCTTCACCCAGGCGCTCCTGGCCTTGCGCCGGGCACTGCCCGTGGTTCGCCCCCACGCATGGCCCGTGGACGAAGCGGGCTTACCGCAGCTCGTCACCGTGGCCTGGCACAGCGTGTGGGGCATGGACATGACCGCCGAAGAATGGGACGATCCCGCCGTGCGCTGCGTGGGGGCTGTCATGGAAAGCGTGGCCGAGGAGGAGTTGTCCGTGATGCTGCTGTTCAACGCCAGCGATGCCGATGCCATCTTCACCCTGCCTGCAAACGGGTCGGTCCGCAGCTGGACGCTGCGCATGGACACACGCGATGCCCGCGTGGTGGCCATCGGCGAGGAAGCCGGTGTGCCCACGGTGGCCGCTGGTGGGCAGCACACCCTGCTCGCACGATCGATGGCGATGCTGACGGCACCCTTCGCACCCACGCCTCCAGCCACCGCATGAGGCGCTCGCACACCATGCCCTTCGGCGCCCGGCTGCTGTCCGGTGGCGGTGCCCGGTTCTCGCTGTGGGCGCCCGCGGCGCAAGAGGCGGCCCTGTGGTACCGCCCAACGCCCAAGGCGGCGGCCCGCACCCTCCCCGCCACCCAGGCGGACGGCGGCTGGTGGCAGGCGAACGCAGCCGATGCCGGTGCCGGCACCCCGTACCGCTGGCTCATCGACGGCAAGCTGACCGCACCCGACCCGGCATCGCGCAGCAACCCCTGGGGGCCGCACGAGCCCAGCGTCCTCACCGACCCAGGCAGTTACACCTGGAATACGGACTGGGCTGGCCGCCCCTGGAGCGAGCTCGTCTTCTACGAGCTGCACCTGGGCAGCTTCACCCCGTCTGGCAATTGCGAGGGCGCGATCCGCAGGCTGCCGGAGCTGGCGGCGCTGGGTTTCACGGCCATCGAGCTGATGCCGCTGGCCAGCTTCGGTGGGCAATGGGGCTGGGGATACGACGGCGTGCTGCCCTATGCGCCGCACGCGGCCTATGGCAGCCCGGAAGACCTCAAGCGCCTGGTCGACCAGGCGCATGCGCTGGGAATGTGTGTCTTTCTCGACGTGGTGTACAACCATTTCGGGCCCGACGGCAACTACCTGCATGCCTACGCACCCCATTTCTTTTCGAGCAGCCATGCCAGCCCCTGGGGCGCGGCCATCAATTTCGACCAGGAGGGCAGCGCCGTGGTGCGCGACTTCTTCGTGCACAACGCGCTGTACTGGATCGAGGAGTTCGGCATGGACGGTCTGCGCCTGGACGCGGTGCACGCCATCGCCGACGACAGCCGGCCCGACATCCTGCAGGAGCTGAGTGCGCGCGTGCGCGAGCTGGCCACGGTCAGCGGGCGCCTGGTGCACCTGGTGCTGGAGAACGAGAAGAACCAGCCCGACCGGCTGGCCCCCTCGCCCGAGCCCGGCCTGTACGATGCCCAGTGGAACGACGACTTCCACCATGCAGTGCACGTGGCCCTGACGGAAGAATCCCAGGGCTACTACGCCAAGTTCGCGCGCCATCCGCTGGCCTTGCTGGCGCGCGTGCTGACCCACGGCTTCGCCTTTCCCGAAGCGGCCAGCGTGGCTGGCGGCGACCCCGTGCCGCTGTCCTGCATGGTCAACTTCATCGGCAACCACGACCAGATCGGCAACCGTGCCTTCGGCGAACGGCTGGGGCAACTGGCGAGCGCCGAGGGGGCGGAACTGGCGCTGCTGCTGGCCTTGCTGACCCCGGCCGCGCCCATGGTGTTCATGGGCGATGAGTTTGCGGCCTCCACGCCGTTCCTCTACTTTGCGAACTGGGACGGCGGCCTGCGCGACGCGGTGCGCGAAGGGCGTACGCGCGAGTTCGGCCATGCGGTGACCGGCGATGCCGTGCTGCCGGACCCCTGCGACGTGGCCAGCCTGCATGCCAGCCAGCTGCAGTGGGACGAATCGGCCAGCACCACCGGGCAGGCGCGCAAGGCCCTGGTGCAGCGCGCGCTGGCAGCGCGGCGCACCTGGCTGCTGCCGCGCGCGCAGCAGCTGTGCTTGCAGGGGCATACGGCAGAATTCGTGGGTGAAAGCGGCTTGCGGGTGGCCTGGCACTACCAGGACGGTACAACGGTGGGAATGGACATGAACCTGGGCCCTGAAGCAGTGGTGACCCTGCCTTCGGCGCAAGCCGCGGGCACCCTCTCGCAGGATGTGTTCAGCCACCGGTGGGCGGGCGACGCAGGTCTATGGGCCCCCTGGTCCGCCCGCTGGACCTGTACCGAAGGGGCTGCAGCGTGAGCCAGGGCACCCCGGCCCCGGAGGTGTTGGGCGCAGACGACCTGCACCGCCGCGCCGAGCGCGCCGGCATTGCCATCGAATACGCGAGCTTCTGGGGCGAACGCCTGACAGTGAGTTCCGAGGTCCTGGCCAAGGCTCTGGCTGCCATGGGCGCACACGCCGATGGCGGCGTGCCGCAACCCATCGTGGTGGAACAAGGCCAGGCGGTGCAGGTGCCGCTGGACGCCGCAGGCGCCTGGCGACTGCTGCCCGAGGAAGCCGGCACCGCACCGCTGCTCGAGGGGCATGGCCCTAGCGCCGAGCTGCCCGCCACACTGGCCGCCGGCTACTACCTGCTGCACACGCCCGATGCCGAGCGCCTGCTAATCGTCGCGCCCCGGCGCTGCTGGCTGCCCGATGGCCTGCAGGCCGGTGAGCGCTGGTGGGGCATCACAGCGCAGATGTACGCCCTGCGTTCGGAGCGCAACTGGGGTATCGGCGACTTCACCGACCTGTGCACCCTGGTGCGCACGGCGGCGGCACGGGGCGCAGCCTTCGTCGGGGTGAGCCCGCTGCATGCGCTGCGCACGGAGCACCCGGAGCAGGCCAGCCCCTACAGCCCCAGCAGCCGCCTGGCACTGAACGTGATGCACATCGACGCCACGGCGGTGCCGGAGTTTGGGCACTGCGCGGCGGCCCAGGCCCTGGTGGCGGACAACAGCTTTCAGCAGCGCCTGCACGAGGTGCGGGCCAGCGCCACCGTGCGCTACGGCGAGGTGGCGGCGCTCAAGGGGCCGGTGTTGGCCCTGCTCTGGCAGGACTTCCTGGGCCAGCATTGGCGTGCCGCCACGCAGCGCGGCCAAGCGTTCGACGCCTTCATGGCCGAGCACCAGGCCACCCTGGGCCTGCATGCGCGCTACGAAGCCATCCAGCTCAAACTGGGCGCCAGCGACCCCTCTGTATGGGGCTGGCCCGCCTGGCCGCAGGAGCTGCAGGACCCTGAGGGCGAGGCCGTGCAGGTCTTTACCCGCGAGCATGCCGATGCCGTGGCCTACCGCTACTGGCTGCAGTGGCTGGCGCATGGGCAACTGGCCGGAGCCTTCGAGCAGGCACGCGCCTGCATGGCGCTGGGCCTGTACTGCGACCTGGCCGTGGGCGCCAGCGACGGTGGTTCCGAAACCTGGATGTCGCCGGGCCTGTATGCCCGCGGCATGAACGTGGGCGCGCCGCCCGACCCGCTGAGCACCCAGGGGCAGGACTGGGGCCTGCCGCCCGTCAATCCCGTGGCCCTCACCGCAGCACGTTTCGTGCCCTTCAGGCAACTGCTCGCCAGCGTGATGCGCCACGCCGGCGCGTTGCGCATGGACCACGCCATGGCCCTCATGCGCCTGTACTGGAACAGCCCCGAGGGCGGCACTTACGTGCGCTACCCGCTGGAGGCCCTGGTGGCGGTGATGGCCATCGAGAGCCATCGCCACCAGTGCATGGTGATCGGTGAAGACCTGGGCAATGTGGCGCCGCGCATGCGCGAGGCCATGGCCGAGCACGCGCTGCTGTCGTACCGCCCGCTGATCTTCGAGCGCCTGGAGGGCGGAGCCTTCCGCCCACCTGCCGACTGGCAGCCCCAGGCGCTGGCCGTGGTCAGCACGCACGACCTGCCCACGCTCAAGGGCTTCTGGGGCGGGGACGACATCGCCATCCAGCAGTCGCTGGGGTGGCTTGGTGACAGCGATGCCCAGGTGCGCGCCCAACTGGCGCGCGCGCAGGACCGCACCCACCTGCTCGCCGCGCTCGAAGCCCAGCAGTTGCTGCCGCCGGGCGTGACACTCGATGCCCAGACCGCCCCCGAGATGTTGCCCGCGCTGGCCGCTGCCGTGCATGCCTTCCTGGCGCGCACGCCCTGCCAGTTGCTGGGCGTGCAGCTGGAGGACCTGACCGGTCAGCGTGAGCAGCTCAACGTGCCGGGCACCACCGAAGACCGCTACCCCAACTGGCGCCAGCGCATGGCTGTGCCGCTGGAACTGTTGGGCAGCGATCTGTATTTCGAGGCCATCAGCCAGGCCGTTGGCGGCGCACGCCGCCCGGCCCTGGCGGCCCAGGCCACGGACCTGCCGCCGCTGGGCTCGGCCGACGTGCCCGGCGCCACCTACCGGATGCAGCTCAACCGCGGCTTCACCTTCGCGCAGGCCACTGAGGTCGTGCCCTACCTGCACGGGTTGGGCGTGAGCCATCTGTATACCTCTCCCTACCTCAAGGCCGCGACGGGCAGCATGCACGGCTACGACGTGGTGGACCCGACGGTGCTGAACCCCGAGATCGGCACCGAGGCCGAGCATGCCGCGCTGTGCCAGGCGCTGGCCGAACGCGGCATGGGCCACATGCTGGACATCGTGCCCAACCACATGGGCGTGGAAGACCCGGCCAACCGCTGGTGGCAGGACATGCTGGAACACGGAGAGGCCTCGCCGCACGCCGCCACCTTCGACATCGAATGGCAGCCCGCCAACCCGCAGACCGGCCGGCGCGTGCTGCTGCCGGTGCTGGGCGATCACTACGGCAAGCTGCTGGAGGCCGGTGAGCTGCAGCTGCGATTCGACGCCGCGCAGGGCCGCCTGCAGGTGGGCTACTGGGACCATGTGTTTCCGCTCGACCCACGCAGCTATGCCCAGGTGCTGGGGGCCGTGGCCATGCCGGCGGCCGCACCGGCCGGCGAGCTGGCCGAAATGGCCTCGCTCGTGGACGCCCTGGGCCAGTTGCCGCCCCAGGGCAGCGACGACCCGCAGCAGCGCGCGGCGCGCCTGCGCGATGCCCCCCTGTACCAGCGCCGGCTGGCCGACCTGGCGCAGGCCCACCCCTGGGTGCCCGACTGGGTGCAGGCCTGCCTGGCCCGTGCCAACGGGCACAAGGGTGATGCCGCGAGCTTCGACCTGCTCGACACGGTGCTGCAGGCCCAGGCCTACCGGCTGGCCGACTGGCGCGTGGCGGGCGACGACATCAACTACCGGCGCTTCTTCGACATCAACGCCCTGGCGGCGATCCGCATGGAAGAACCCGAGGTCTTCGAGGCCGTGCACGCCCTGCCCCTGCGCTGGCTGGCCGAGGGCAAGGTCACGGGCCTGCGCATCGACCACCCCGACGGGCTGGCGGACCCGGCCCGGTATTTCGAGCGGCTGCAGCAGCGCCACGCCGCGCAGCGCCAGGCCCGGGGCCAGACGCCGCAGGCGCTGTACCTGGTGGTCGAGAAGATCATGGCCGACCACGAACCGCTGCCCGCCGACTGGCGGGTGCATGGCGGCACCGGCTACCGCTTCAGCACCCTGGTCAACGGCCTTTTCATTGCAGCCGACGCGCAGGAGCGCTTCGACGCCATCTATGGCGCATTCACCGGGGACACCCAGCCCTTCGAGGAAGCCACCTACGAGTGCAAGCGCCTGATCATCGAGACGGCGCTGTTCAGCGACATGGCCTGGCTGGTGGCCACGCTGAGCAAGATCACCCGGGCCGACCGTGCGGTGTGCGACTTCACGCGCAACCAGCTGCGTGTGGCGCTGGTGGAGGTGGCGGCCCAGTTCCCCGTGTACCGCACTTACGTCGTGCCCGGCGGCGAGCCGCCCAGCGAGGCCGACCGGCAGCACATCGCCTGGGCCATCAGCGCCGCGCGCCGGCGCCTGGGGTCTGCCGAAGGCGGCGTGCTGGCCTACCTGCAGGCGGTGCTGCAGGGCGAGCCCGGGGCAGAGCCCGGCCTGCGCGAGCGCTTCATCCGCCGCTGGCAGCAGTTCACGGCGCCGGTGATGGCCAAGTCGGTCGAGGACACCCTGTTCTACCGCTACGTGCGGCTGGTCTCGCTCAACGACGTGGGCGCGGAGCCGCGGCGTTTCGGTGTCTCGGTGGCGGCCTTCCACCAGGGCAACCTGCAGCGGGCACGGCACCTGCCGCACGAACTGCTGGCCACCTCCACGCACGACAGCAAACGCTCGGAGGATGTTCGGGCGCGCCTCAACGTGCTGTCGGAAATGCCCGATGCCTGGCAGGAAACGGTGCAGACACTGCAAGCGGCCGGCCAGCGCTTCGAGGTGCAAATCGATGGCCAGGCATCGCCCCTGCCGCACGACCTGTGGGGTCTGTACCAGGCCATGGTGGGCATCTGGCCGGCGCACGCCACACAGGCCCATGAGCGCCAGGAACTGGCGCAGCGCATCCAGCGCTACAAGGAAAAGGCGATGCGCGAGGCCAAGCTCATGAGCAACTGGTTGTTCCCCAACGAGGCGTATGAGGCCGCTGTGCGCGACTACATCGAAAAGACCTTGTCCACGGAACGCTTCGTCGCGGTGCTCGAGGACTTCGTGCAGCGCATCGCCCCGCATGGTTTTCGCAACAGCCTGGGCCAGCTTGCGCTCAAGCTCACGACGCCGGGGGTGCCTGACATCTACCAGGGCTGCGAGGTCTGGAACTTCTCGCTGGTGGACCCGGACAATCGACGCCCCGTGGACCTGGCGGAACTGGCTGCGTCGCTGCAGCCGCTGCGGGCGCTGTACCAGGGAGAGGGGCAATTCCCGAGCCCAGCCGACTGGCATGCGCTGTTGGGCGACGGCCCTGCCATGCCCCCCGGCGCCAAGCAGCTGGTCACCTGGCGCCTGCTGCAGCTGCGCCGGCTGATGCCTGCGCTGTTCCGCGATTCGCTGTACCTGCCACTGGCCGTGGAGGGCCCGGCGCAAGCCCATTCGCTGGCCTTTGCCCGCATCGGCGGGGACCAGGCCGTCGTGCTCGTCTGTGCCCGCCTGCTGCTGGGCCTTGGCCAGCGCGGATGGGGTGACACGCGCGTGGCCCTGGCCTCGGCCCACCCCGCGTTGGCACGTCCGGGCCGATGGCGCGACTGGATGACCGGCAAGCTGCTGGTCAATGCCGCAGAGCATTCCCTGAACGATGTGCTGGGCGATGTCGGCCCTGCCGGCACCCGCCTGCCCTTTGCCATCCTGGTGGCGCAAGATACCCCTGTATGAAGATCCTGTTCGCCACGCCCGAATGCGCCCCCCTGGTCAAGACCGGCGGGCTCGGTGATGTCAGTGCCGCCCTGCCCCGTGCCCTCAAGGCGCTGGGGCACGAGGTGGTCATCCTCATGCCGGCCTATGGCGGCATGGCCATCGACGGCACGCTCGACGCCATCGTGCCCGTGCCCGCCTACGGCCCCTGGCCGGCGGCCCAGTTGCTGCAGGTGATGGCCCCCGACGGCATGCCCTTTTTGCTGCTGTCCTGCCCGGCCCTGTACGCCAGTGCCGGCACGCCCTATGGCGACCCGGCCCACACGCCCATGCACGAGCAGGCCCAGCGCTTCGGCCTGCTCAGCCGGGTGGCGGCGCTGTTGGGCACCGAACACAGCCTCTGCGACTGGCGCGCCGACATCGTGCACGCCAACGACTGGCCCTGCGGGTTGGCACCTTTGTACCTGCACCAGGCGCGGGCCGCCGGGCAGCAGGGTGTGGCCCACAGCCTCATCACCATCCACAACCTGGCGTTCCAGGGCGTGTTCCCCATGGAAGCCTGCGAGGTGCTGGACATCGCACCGGTGTACCGGGGCATGGAGGGCGTGGAGTTCTGGGGGCAACTGTCCATGCTCAAGGCCGCCCTGCAGTTCGCCGATGCGATCACCACCGTGAGCCCGACCTATGCGCGCGAGATACAGAAACCGGCCCTGGGCTTCGGGCTCGACGGTGTGCTGCGCGCCCAGGCCGGCCGGCTGCACGGGCTGCTCAACGGCATCGATACAACGGTATGGAACCCGGAGAGCGATCCGTTGATTGCAGCCAACTACGGGGTGAAAAACCTGGAGGCCAAAGCGGTGAACAAGGCCGCCTTGCGCAAGCGCTGCGGCCTGGCCGAGTCGCCCGGCCCGCTGCTGGGCCTGGTGGGGCGGCTCACCTCGCAGAAGGGGGTGGACCTGGTGCTGATGGGGGCCCCTGCCCTGCTCGCACGCGGGGCGCAACTGGTGGTGCTGGGCCGGGGCGAGGAGCCGCTGGAGGCCGGGCTGCGGGCGCTAGCCAAAGCGCATCCGGGGCAGGTCCACGCCACGCTGGGCTTCGACGAGGCGCTGGCGCACCAGATCGAGGCCGGTGCCGATTGCTTTCTGATGCCCTCGCGCTTCGAGCCCTGCGGCCTCAACCAGATGTACAGCCAAGCCTATGGCACACCGCCAGTCGTCACGGCCACCGGTGGCCTGGCCGACACGGTGAGCGATGCGGGCCCTGGCCTGGACGAGGGGACCGGCTTCATGATGGCCGCCCCCACGCAGGCCGAATTCGACCGGGCGCTGGACCGCGTGTTGCAGGCCTGGGCGCAACCCGTGCTCTGGAAGGGCCTGCAGCGCCGGGGCATGGCGCGGCCCTTCGGCTGGGAAGCGGCGGCGCGGCAGTACGTGCAGTTGTATGCGCAGTTGCTGGGACAGACGCAACCGCCACCGGCCGTGCCCGTGCAGAACGTGGTCAGCATCGACAGCCGACGCTGAACCTCAGGCTCCCGCCGCCGCCGGTGACGCTGGCTGGAACCGCTCCGGACGACGCTGCAGCGTGCGCCCGGCGGGCCTGACACCCGCTGGCGGCTCGATGAGCAGGCGGGCGGGCGCCAGGGCATATACCAGCGCCCTCTTGTGCTCCGGCGTGGAAAAGCTGTCTCCCGCCTCCAGTACGACGTCGCGCGTGTCATGGTCCAGCGTGATCCAGACGGTGCCGCTCTGGCAATGCATGCGCTGGCCGGCGGCGTCTGGCACACGGTGCAGGCCGCGGTGGGTGAGTTCGATGATCATGGTAAACGCTCCTATCCATTCGCTGATGGAATGAATATAGTGAGCTGAACCCCAACGCTCAAACGGTCATTTGGAATCCTTCGCATGCCTGTCCAGAATGTGAAAATTTCTTCTTCGGCCATTGGCCGGGAAGAGCTGCCGCCGCTGGACCTGCTGCGCAGCTTCGAAGCTTCGGCAAGGCACCTGAGCTTCACGCAGGCGGCGCAAGAGCTCTACCTCACCCAGTCCGCGGTGAGCCGCCAGATCCAGCAGATGGAGGCCTGGCTCGGCGTGGCCCTGTTCGAGCGGCGCCACCGCTCCCTGGTGCTCACCGAGGCTGGCGCCGTCATGCACCGCGCCGCGGTGGATGCTCTGGAGCGGCTGCGCGACGCCACCGCACGGGTGCGCGCCGTCCCGGCCCTGCGCCAGGTGGCCATGACCTGCACCCCGGGCTTCGCATCGCTGTGGCTCATCCCCCGGCTGGCGCGCTTCACCGAGCAGCACCCGGACGTGGACGTACGCATCTCTGCCACGCTGGAGCTCTTGGACCTGGACCGCAGCCAGCTGGACCTGGCGGTGCGCTTTTGCCCCACCGAGGATGGGCTGGGCACTCCATTGTTCGAGGAATGGGTGGTTCCCATGTGCTCTCCGGGCCTGGCCGCCAACGGAGCCAACCCCTTGCAGCAGCCCGCCGACCTGGTGCGCCACACACTGCTCGCCGTGGACCAGCACCCTGGCATGCCGCTCACGGTGGAATGGGACCCCTGGGCGCGGCTGATGGGGGTGTCCGAGGTGCGCATGAAGAACACCGTGCGCTTCACCCAGTACGCCGATGCGGTGGCGGCGGCGATGCAGGGGCAAGGGGTGGTGATCGGCCGCCTGCCGCTGTTGGCCGAGCTGGTGGAAACCGGCCGCCTGGTAACGCCGTTCGGCAGTTGTGCCTCGTCGCAGCGTGGCTACTACATGGTGTCGGGTATTCGCGGTGGCACCAACCCGGATGCGCAGGACTTCGTGCGCTGGCTACGCAGCGAGGCCGACGCGGCGCTGAAACCCGCCACGCTGGCCTGACCGCCCGCAACCTGTGCCGGATTTCACGGTTTCGATCAACGCTGCAAACAGGTGCCTATATAAAACGGTTGCGCGCCCACCTTTTCCAGTAAATTTCCCCCTGCGCAGCCTGGGCGCTTTCTCTTTCAGGCGCAGAAAAAAGGACGCGCAATGTTCAATGCTTTTTCGCTCAAACTACCCGGCTATTGTCTTGTGGCCTTGTGCATTCTGGCGGGCACGGCCAATGCCAAGGCAGTGTGCCCGCGTCCCTCCAAAGGGCCGCAGGCCACCCCGGGGATCATTCCGGCCAATACCAAGCTGACAGAAAACAAACGCTATTACTCGCCAGACAAGTCGGTTTATCTGGTGCACCAGAGTGACGGTAACCTGGTGCTTTACAAGCTGGTGAGGAGAGATGCGCAGGTAGCTCTCTGGAATGCAGGCACCTACCGCCAAGAGACCCGATGCGCCGTTTTCCAGGGCGATGGAAATCTCGTGGTTTACAACATGGTAGACAACGCACTGTGGAACTCGGTTGCCGACGCGAAGAAACGTGACCGAACCGTCTGGGATTCCTTGCCACCCTATGGGATCGACAGCAAAACCTATACAAAACAGCACGGCACACCCTACCTGGCCGTACAAAATGACAACAACCTGGTTGTCTACGATGGAAATGGAGTAGCGCTTTGGGCGTCCGGAACAGCGGCGCGATAAGGCTGGTGTCGTGGGGTTCCAGGCCTCGCCTATCCGCGCCCTGCTTTGGGATGTAGGGCCATGGGCGGGTGATCGTTGGCGGCTACAAAGGGCTCGTGCAGCACTTTGCGCCTGGGTTGCGGCGTGCCTGGATGACCAAGTGTCCTGACCTGCACGGCAGCTCTTCCGTCGGCAGTGGCGCCCATTTCAAGCTGTACGGGGTCCTCGCCGGTCTTCACGTAGTGGGCCCAGGCAACGTCTGAAATCACTGCATGCTCGGCGATCACCAAGCCCAGAAGATCGGTGAATTCACGTTTCTGCGATGTCTGCCATTGCACCTGGATCGTAAAACACCGGCCGTTGTTGGAGCAATTGATCGTCAAGTAAGCGTTGTTTTCGCGGCCCGTTTTCGCCTGGGCGTCCGGCTGGGCGTGCTGGGTGGTCTTCGCCCGGTTCTTGAGCGCTTCGCGGCGGAATATCTCCAGCGAGGCCCCGGGATCTTCTTCGCCGATCACCGAGGTATCGACATGGGCGGGAACGATGGGGTTGGAACGGGACATAAAGGCACCTCACACCACTGGGCTCCGGATATTCTGCGCAGCAGAACATTCACCCTGAATCCTGTGGATCCATCGGTACTCGCAACCTCCTGGAGCTTTTGGGAGGTGCGATGGCCAAACAGGCCATGTGGTGTACCGGCGGGTGATCGATAAGTCCATGGTGAACCTGCCATCCATTCATGGCTGTAGGACAATCACGGGGCGGCGGGCCATCTTCACCCTGCAATCGCCATATTCCGTAAATATATCCAGCAGCGCGTTACGAGATTATTCCGATAATCGGCAAATGTGCGAAACTATTCACCCGTCCACGGGTGGGCCAGCATATCTGGCCACACGCTGGCATGCTCTTCTAGTCCGGGCCCTGAAGCCTCACCACGCAAAACGCTGGCGGGGGCGACTCCGTGATGCACCAGTGCCGGACGAACGCCACCCCCTGGGCCAGCTGGCGAGTGCGCTCTGAAAGGCATCGGCAAGGCGGTCTCAAGGCGGTCTTCACTGCGGCCTGGCCTCTCATCACCGCTGCAGCGGCAGGCATGGCATGCGTCCAGCACCTGCACAGCGGGCCGCGCGGGGCCTAGGTCATGGTGGGAGCTCAGCTTTGGACCGTAAGGAGGACACCGGCATGGCCTTTTTCCGGGCACCATTGAGCATCTCCTGCACCCAATGCACCAGGATGCTGGTGTAGTCCTCTTTCCATTCGGGGCGGGTCAGTGCGTGATCGGCACCAGCGAGCACCCGGTAGGTCATGGACCGGGTCTGCAGGAAGGCCGCGCGGTAGTTTTCAAGCACCGGGTGGGGCACGACATCGTCGTTCTCGGATTCGACCAGGAGCACGTCCCCCTTGAATTGGGCGCTCGCCGCCAGGGCCCGGTTGTTCTGCGGTGCGATGGCACGGCTGCGGTAGGCGGCCACCTCCTGCCGGTTGAGCTTGATCTTGGAGACCATCCAGTCCTCGTCCTTGTACAACGCTGGGGCCCTGAGCGCCATCCAGCGCACGGGGCGCAGGGCGCTGAGCACGGCGGCCAGGTAGGCGCCGTAGCTGGTGCCTGCCACCAGCACGGAGGCCGGATCCACCGCCGGATGCCCCACCAGCAGGTCGTAGGCGGCGAGCATGTCGTTGAGGCTGTCTTCGCGGGTCACGGTTTCGCGCTCGGCCCGGTCGTTGGCGTGGCCACGCAGGTCGAAGGTCAGGCAGATGCAGCCCAGGGCCGCGATCTGGTGCGCCCGCGCGATGTACTGTTTCTGGCTGCCATCCCAGCCGTGCACCAGCATCACGCCGGGCACCAGCACGTCGGGCGCCACCAGCGTGCCCTCGATGCTGCGGCCGGCCACCGGGATGTGGATCGTTTTATGCCGTGTGGTCATGGATCTCCAGCGTGGTGTACTTGGTCAGTGGCCCCGCTTCGGGGTCGACACCTTGGTAGTACAGCGTGGCACCGACCGGGATGGGTTGGGGTGCACCGAACCTCTCGACGCAGCTGGCCCGCACCCGGCGCAGGCCCGGGTCCTGGTGGAAGGCCTCCAGCGCCGCCACCTCGGCGCCGCTGGCTCCGCCCACGCGCCAGGACTGCTCCAGCACGCCCGAGCACCACTGGCCGGCGGCATTCAGGCCCTGGGCCACGTCGTAGTTGATGCGCGATGCGAAAAAGCCCGGGTAGCAGGCGCGTACCGCCTCGTCATAGTCCAGTGCCTGGGTGACGGCATCGTGCAGCGGGCCGGACGGCGTGCTGGCCAGCAGCGCATTGAAATCGCCGCGCACCACCGTGAGGTCCGAACCGCCATACACCAGGGCTCCGCCGTTGTCGGGGGTGAGGCGTTGCGACCCGTAGTAAGACGCCTGCAGGCCGGCCACGCGCACCTGGCCGATGCTCAAGGTTTCCACCTCGGTCAGGTTGTGCTCCAGCACCACGCCATCTTTCTCCAGCAGGCGGTCGCCCAGCGTGCTCAGGCAGGTGTCCAAAGCCTCCATGGTGGTGACCACGGTCTGCCCGCGCCCCCCCGTCTCGCCCACGGGCTTGACGCGCAGCGGACCCAGCGCGAACAGCGCCTCGCCGGCGCGCAGGGCATCCGCACGCGAGAAAGCGGCGTAACCGGGCAGCACCGAGCGCTTGACCAACCGTGAGAACTCGGGGTTCCAGCCTTCCGGCGCTGCCGCATCGAATGACACGAGGGGATGGGTGATGGCCTTGGTGGCGATGAAAGCCTGCGGCACCACACCGCCGAACAGGTCGTCCTGCCCATGCACCCCCAACGCGTGCGCAGTGGCAATACCGACCAGCGTGTCGCTGGGAACCAGGTAGGTGCGGCCTTGCCAGATGGGCTGCGGCAGCTCCTGCTGGCTGTAGGCGCAGCCCTTGATGTCGGCCAGCCGGCGCACCAGCTCCTCGCGCGTGGTCTTTTCATGGGTGCTGGCGTGTCCGCGCAGGCCCCGGGTGAACGGCATGACGGTTTCCTGGGCTTCACGCCGCCGCAATGCCAGCGCGCTGTGGGCTGCCTCGAGGCCCAGCGGGTATTCAGATGGATGGGATGTCATGGCCTGGGCCCTCCAGAAATGGGGGCGCGTCTGCGAGGGGATGTGCAGACCCGCCGTTGGCACAACTCCGGTTGACGAAGGCGCGTGCCCTGCCATGACCGTGTCTACATGCTATTTTTGGAAAGGGTTGCCAGCGCTTCTTGTGCGCCGCAACAAGCTGTAGGACACGGGCTACAGCGCGGCCTGTGCCGTGTGCGTCGGTGTCCGAAAAGCGAAGCGCTCAGATCATGAACATGCTTTCGGGCTGCGCGCGGGCCACAGGTGCCACGAAGCGGGCGGCCCAGTGCGCGAAGTCCTGCGCCGGCATGGGCCGTGCCAGAAAGTAGCCCTGCCCGATGTCGCAGCCCAGGGCTGCCAACTGATCCCAGTGCGCCTGGGTTTCGATGCCCTCGGCCACGACCTTGCGGCCCAGGTCGTGCGCGAGGTCGATGGTGGAACGCACGATGACGGCCGATGCCTTGCTCACCGACATGTTGCACACGAAGGACTGGTCGATCTTGATGCACTCCACCGGCAACTGCTGCAGGTAGCTGAGCGACGAATAGCCCGTACCGAAGTCATCGATGTAGAGCGCAATGCCCAGGTCGCGCAGTGCCTGCAGCACGCGCAAGGCACGCTCGGGCTCCTCCATGACGGTGGTTTCCGTGATCTCCAGCTCCAGCAGCCCCGGTGCCAGGGGCCAGGCGGCCTGCAGCTGGCGGATGGTCTGCAGCAGCGCGTCATCGCGCAGATTGCGAGCGGACAGGTTCACGGCGATCGGCAGCGCGGCCCCCTTGGCGGTCCAGCCGTGGTTGAGCCGCAAGGCGGCCTCGATCACCCATTCGGTCAGCGGCTTGATCAGCCCCGTGTGTTCGGCCAGGCCGATGAAGTCACCCGGCATGAGCAGGCCGCGCTCCGCATGCCGCCAGCGCACCAGGCCCTCGGCACCACATACGCGCCCTGTGGCCATCTCGATCTTGGGCTGCAGGTACAGCGACAGGTCACCGTTCTCGATGGCAAGCCGCAGTTCACCGGCCATTTGCAGGTGCTGCGCCCGGTTGCGGTTGTGGCCCTGCGCCGGGTCGAACACCATGTGCCCGACCCCGGCCTTCTTGGCCTGGCGCACCGCCGTGTCCATGTGGCGGTACAGGTCGTGCGGGGTCTCCCCGTGTGCGGGGAACAGTGCAACCCCCGCCGTGACCGAGACTTCCATCGAGATGTCGGCAATCGAAAACGGCGCAGCCAGCACCGTGTCCACGGTTCGCACCATGGCCACCGCGGCCTGCGCATCGCACTGCGGCAGCAGGATGGCAAACTCATCGCCGCGCAGCCGCCCTACCGTGGCCGCAATGGGTACGGCACGGACAAGGCGGGCCCCGACCTCCTTGAGGATCTGGTCGCCATAGCAGAAACCCAGGGCATCATTGATCTCGCTGAGCCGCTCCACGTTGGTCTGCAGCACCGCGAATGGCTGACCAGCGCGGATGGCGGACACCAGGGACTCCGTGAACTGCGCCTCGTTGGGCAGGCCGGTGAGGGTGTCATAGCGGCGCATCTGGTGCATGGCCATCTGCACCCGGGCCTGCTCGCTGCGATGGCGCAGCGTCGCCACCCCAAAGGCCAGGTCATCGGCGGACTCGACGAGAAGCGTGATCTCGTCGGATTCGAAGACCTTCGGGCGGTTGCTGTAGATCGCCAAGGCACCGATCACGTCGCCATCCACCCGCAGCGGGCATGCCAGCACCGAGGCCGGTGCCGGCATGCCGGCAAGCCAGGCGGGCCCATCGGGGCCAGGCGGCTCCCCTCCCCGGCCGACGCCGGCCAGTCCCGAGCGGAATGCATCCCCCAGCACGCCCTGCCCCATGTCGCCCGCCTCCCAGCGGGCGTTCAATGCGCGCAGCCAGGGCTGCGCCATGGGGGCGGTGCTTTCGGCCACGGGCACCAGCAGGTCGCCAGCGCCCTCTGCCGGGCGGCACCATGCCACGGCCATGGCGTAGCCGCCCGCCGTGACGATGGCCTCGCACATGCTGGAGAGCAGGCCTTGCTCGTCCACGGCGCGCAGCATGGTGCGGTTGCCGGCGCTCAGGGTCTTGAGGGCCCGGGTCGTGTGCTCCAGGCGCAGCACATGGTCTTCGAGCGCGGCGTTCAGGGCCTGGACTTTCTCCTCGGCGTGCTTGCGCACCGTGATGTCGGACCCGAGGACGTAATAGCCACGCACCTGGCCGCCTTCATCCAACTTGGGTATGCAGTCGATGGCCTGCCACATGCCGGGGAAGGGCTGCCAGTCATAGCTTTGCCGCTCGCCCCGCAGAACCCGCTCGATCATCGGGGCCGCATGGGCATAGCGCTCTTCTCCGATAATCTCCCGCACCGTGTGCCCTGTCACATGCTCGCGATCCGGGGCATAAAGCGCCTTGTGCTGTGCGTTGACGTACACATAGCGCTGTTCTGCGTTGACGTAGGCGAGCACGGCCGGCACGCTGTTGATCACGCTGAAGAGATGGCCTTCACTGGCATGCAGTTGCTCCGTGCGTTCCTGCACCCGCTGCTCGAGCAGCGCGTTCTGCTCCACGATGGTGCGCTGGGCCTGGCGCGCCAGCGTCTCGTCGCGGAACACCAGAACGACGCCCACCACCGCGCCCGTGCTGGAGCGGATGGGGGCCGCGCTGTCTGCAATCGGGCACTCGCTGCCGTCGCGTGCAATCAATGTGGTGTGGTTGGCCAGTTCATGCACCACCCCGGTGGCCAGCACCTGGGCCACGGGCACGACCGCAGGCTCGCGGGTCATTTCGTTGATGATGCGAAACACCACGTCGATGGGCAAGCCGCGCGCCATCTCGAAAGTCCAGCCGGTCAGTTGCTCGGCTACCGGGTTCATCCGCGTGATGTGGCCTTGGGTATCGGTGGCCAGCACGGCATCGCCGATGGACTGCATCGTGGTGCCCAGGCTTTCCTCGCTGTCCGCCAGTGCGCGCTGGGTCTGCCGGGTTTCGCCCAGCTGGCGCCTGATCAGCGCATAGGCGCTCCCCAGCACTCCCAACAGCACCAGTGCCACGATACCGTTGGCCAGCAGCAGCAGGCGCCGGGTGTGCAACTGCGCTTCGGTGCGCTGGCGCAGCAGAGCGGACTCTTCGAACTCCAGGCCGCGCAGCAGTTCGTGGATGCGGTCGCGCGTCTTTTGCAGGGGCGCCGTGGCCACATACGCATTGGCGGCCTCCTGGCCCTGGGTCTTGCGCAGCATCTCGACCCGCCGGGAGATTGCCAGCCGCTCGTCCACCATCTTGCGCAGCAGGGTCCAGCGCTCCTGCTGCAGGGGATTGTCCGCGACGAGTTGGCGCAGCTGCGACAGCATGGCTTCGCGGGCCTCGGCAGTGGCATCGCGTTCGGCGATGTGCGCGGGGTCCCCGGTGATGCGAAAGCTCTGTGTGCTCAGCTCGATCTGAAGGGTGTTGGCCCGGATATGGGCCACGTTGCCCAACACCTGGTGGGTGTGCGCCACCCAGCGGGTCGCCTCCTCCGCGTCGTCGGCCAGCTTCCATCCCATCACCGTGACGCCGGCCACCACCACCGAAGCAGCAATGAAAGCAGCCAGAACCTTCGATTCGAAGCTCGAGCGCAGCAGCAATGGGCCTCCCCCCAGTCCTGTTATGTCAGGATAGCCTCATTCTTACACCCGATGGGCAGTCAGCGGTAGCAAAAAATTACAGGCTCGGACCGGTAACGGCCCTGTCCTACAGACTGGCCCTGCGAGAAACGCCTGGACCGGCCTGGGGCTGTGGCACAGCGGGTCCTTCAGCGCCAGGGGGCCTGCCAGCTGCGTTGCCGGCCCAGGGCAGGGTGAACCGGAATGCCGCCCCGGCGGTTGGCATGTCCACCAGCACTATCCGGCTGCCATGCAACGCCAGGATGCGGTGTGCAATGCGCAGCCCCAGGCCCCCGCCGCGCCGCGATCCGCCGACGGTGAAGGGGCGCTCGAACAGTCCCTCGCGCAACTCCGGCGCAATGCCGGGCCCGGTGTCCTGCACCTGCACAGCCAGTGCATTGCCCTCGCGCGCCAGCACCACCGTCACGGTGCCGCCTGGCGGCGTGTGGCGCAGGGCGTTGTCCAGCAGGTTCGTCAGCACCCGCTCGACCAGGCCCAGGTCGGCATGCACGGGGGGCAGTTGTGGCGCGATGTCCGCCTGCAGGGCCACCTGCCGCTGCTGGGCCGCCAGTTCGAACTTCTGGAACACGTCCTGCACCAGGTCGGCCATGGCAAAGGGCTCGGCCTCCGGCTGCACAAAGCCATACTCGAGGCGGGCCAGCTCGAACAGGCTTTGCGCCAGCGCGCCCACCTTGCGGCTCTGGTCCAGGGCGATGCCCAGGTAGCGCTGGCGCTCGGCCGGCTGCAGCGTGGCGTCCTTGAGCAACAGGGTTTCGAGGTAGCCGTGCAGCGATGACAGCGGTGTGCGCAGGTCGTGCGAGACGTTGGCAATCAGCTCGCGGCGCTCCTGGTCCTGGCGGCTGAGCACCTGCCACTGCTCACCGATGCGCGCCACCATCTGGCGATAGGCACCGTCCAACACCGCGATCTCGTCGCGGCTATTCGCAGGGTTGGATGTCGGAGCCAGGGTCGGCAGGGGTGGCGGCGCACCCGTCATGTCGAAATGGCGCACCGTCTCGGTCAGGCGGCGCAGCGGCCGCGTGATCAGGGTGAAGGCCACGAGCCCTGCCGCCAGGCACAGCAGCGCCACCATGGCGATGGACCACAGCGCGGTGGTCAGTACCGCGTTGGTGGAGCCCTGTGCCGCCACCAGGTCGTGCGCCTCGCCGAGCAGCACCACGTAGATGAAGCCGACGTCGCGCCCGTGCACGCGCAACGGGGCGGCGCTGAACACCTTGCGCCCATCGTTGCTGCGCGGGTCGTCGGCCAGGATCGGCAGCGGCGCGCCATCGATCATGCGGCGCAGGGGCGCCAGGTCGACGCGTTCGCGGCGCAGCCGGCCCTCGGGCGCGGCGTGGCCGGCAATGCGGCCATCGGGTTCGAGCAGGTACACCTCCACGCTGGGGTTGACCACCATGAGCTGGCTGAACAGCTTGCGCACGGCGTCGGGCATGAGTCCGTTGGCATCGGTGAGCTGGGCGTCGCGTGCAATGCTCTCGGCCAGGTCGCGCGACAGGCCCTGCACCACCTCCAGCTCGTGCATGCGGTTGGAGCGCACCTGCATCCAGGCCGAGGTACCGCTGCACAGCAGCAGCAGCACGGCGAACACCAGCGACAGCCGCTGGGTCAGGGTAAGTCTCATGGCGTGCCCTCGGGGCCGGCAAACTTGTAGCCGCGCCCCCAGACGGTGAGGATGCGCGCAGGCTGGGCCGGGTCGGCCTCGATCTTGGCGCGCAGGCGGTTGATGTGGGTGTTGACCGTGTGCTCGTAGCCCTCGTGCTGGTAACCCCAGACAGCGTTGAGCAGGTCCATGCGCGAGAACACCTTGCCCGGCTGGCGCGCAAAGAAGTACAGCAGGTCGAACTCGCGCGGCGTCAGGTCCAGGCGCTGGCCTGCGAGCCGCGCATCGCGCGCCACCGGGTCCATGGCCAGGCCCGCCACCGACAGGCTGCCTGCCGCGACACGCGCGTTCTGCGCCATGGCCTCGGCCCGGCGCAGCAGGGCCCGCACGCGTGCCACCAGCTCCAGCACCGAAAATGGCTTGGGCAGGTAGTCGTCGGCGCCGATCTCCAGGCCCAGGATGCGGTGCACCTCGCTGGCACGGGCGCTGATGATGATGATGGGCAGGTAGCGCTCCATGGCGCGGGCGCGGCGGCAGATTTCGAGGCCGTCCACGCCCGGCAGCATCAGGTCCAGCACAAGCGCATCCCAGTCGCCGCCCTGTGTGAGCTGGGCCAGGCCCTCGTCGCCGCGGCCGCAATGCACCACCGAGAGGCCTTCGTCGCGCAGGTGCATGGACAGCAGGTCGGCGATGTGGGCGTCATCTTCCACCAGCAGCACGCGTTTGGAGGGAGGTATGGACATGGAAAGGCGGGCGTTCGGGGCCGGAGCAAGGATGTCCGCATTGTGCGCAATCCGCGCCCCCCAGTTATCACGAATTATTGAAGTTTGCGTGAGGACTTCGCGATGGGCCCCGGCCTAAGCTCCAGCCACCCCCCTACCGACCGAGAACCACATGACCACCACCCGCCGCCATCTCCTGTTCACCGGCACGGCCAGCGCACTGGCCCTGGCCGCCGTGTTCTCGCCGCGCCGCGTGCCCGCTGCACCCAGCAGCGAAATCTTCGAGGTGACACTCACCGACGCCCAGTGGCGCGCCAAGCTCACACCCCAGCAGTACGCCGTGCTGCGCCACGAAAACACCGAGCGCCCGGGCAGCAGCCCGCTCAACCAGGAGCACCGCGCCGGCACCTTCGCCTGCGCCGGCTGCGCCCTGCCGCTGTTCTCTTCCAAGACCAAGTTCGACAGCGGCACGGGCTGGCCGAGCTTCTGGAAACCCCTGGACAACGCCGTGGCCACGCGCACCGACCGCACCTTGGGCATGGCGCGCACCGAGGCGCACTGCCGCCGCTGCGGCGGCCACTTGGGCCACGTGTTCAACGACGGGCCCCAGCCCACCGGCCTGCGCTACTGCATGAACGGCCTGTCGCTCAGCTTCGCGGCCGGCGCTGCCTGAGGACCGACCGCCATGCTGCTCATCCTTTTGGCCTACCTGGGCGGGGTGCTGACCATCGTCAGCCCCTGCATCCTGCCCGTGCTGCCATTCGTCTTCTCGCGTGCCAGCCAGCCCTTTTTGCGCAGCGGCCTGCCCTTGCTGGCCGGCATGGCGCTGACCTTCGCGGTCGTGGCCACGCTGGCCGCCGTGGGCGGCGGCTGGGTGGTGGCCGCCAACCAGTATGGCCGCTGGGCGGCGCTGGTGCTGGTGACGGTGTTCGGCCTGGCCCTGGTGTGGCCGGGCCTGGCCGACCGCATGGCGCGCCCGCTGGTCGCGGCCGGTGACCGCCTGTCGCAGTCAGCCCAGGGCGATGGCCAGCCGCGCGTGGGCGCTTCGCTGTTGCTCGGCGTGGCCACCGGCCTGCTGTGGGCCCCCTGCGCCGGGCCCGTGCTCGGCCTGATCCTGACGGGCGCCGCACTGCAGGGTGCCAGCGTGGGCACCAGCCTGCTGCTGCTGGCCTATGCGGCCGGTGCGGCCACGTCGATGGCGGCAGCCCTGCTGCTCGGCGGCCGGGTGTTTGCCGCGCTCAAGCGCTCGCTGGGCGTGGGCGAGTGGATGCGCCGCGGCCTGGGCGCCGCCATGCTGGCCGGTGTCGCTGCGATTGCACTGGGGCTGGACACCGGCATCCTGGCGCGGCTGTCGACGGCATCCACCGGCGGCATCGAGCAGGCCCTGGTGAACCGGCTGGGCAACGAGCCGCAGGGCGGCGCCATGGCCATGAGCGGCGGCCCATCGATGATGATGCAGGGCGGCGGTGCCATGATGGCAGCCGCTGGCGCCGAAGGGGCCGGCCCTTCCATGATGGCACCCGGCAACGCTGCGGCCGGGCGCTTGCCCGACCAGGGCGAGGTGCCCTCGCTCGACGGTGCCGTGCAGTGGCTCAACTCCCCCGCACTTACCACGGCCGGCCTGCGCGGCAAGGTGGTGCTGGTGGATTTCTGGACCTATTCGTGCATCAACTGCCTGCGTGCCATGCCCTACGTGAAGGCCTGGGCCGAGAAGTACAAGGACCAGGGCCTGGTGGTGGTCGGTGTGCATGCACCCGAGTTCGCCTTCGAGCGCGACGCCGCCAACGTGGCCAAGGCCGTGCGCGACCTGGGCATCACCTACCCCGTGGCCATCGACAACAACTACGCCATCTGGCGCGCCTTCCAGAACCGCTACTGGCCCGCGCACTACCTGATCGACGCCCAGGGCCGCATGCGCTACCACCACTTCGGCGAGGGCAACTACGCCGAATCGGAGCGCGCCATCCAGCAACTGCTGCGCGAAGCCGGCACCGCCGCAACATCGGTGCAGGACAGCCTGGCCCAGGTGGCCGCCCAGGGCGTGCACCAGCCGGCCGACCTGGGCACGGTGCGCTCGCACGAAACCTACCTGGGCTATGAGCGGGCCGAGCACTTCGCCTCGGCCGAGCCTGCGGTGCGCGACCGGGCGGCCACCTATACCGCCCCCGCCCGCCCGGCGCTCAATGCCTGGGGCCTGGCCGGCCAGTGGACGGTGGGCGCCGAGCGTGCCACGCTGGCTGCCGGCAACGGCCGCATCGTCTACCGCTTCCAGGCGCGCGACCTGCACCTGGTGCTGGGACCAGGCGCCGGCGGCAAGCCCGTGCGCTTCAAGGTCACGGTCGATGGCCAGGCCCCCGGCGCTGCGCACGGTACGGACGTGGCGGCCGACGGCTCGGGCACGGTGACCGACCAGCGCCTGTACCAGCTGGTGCGCCAGGGCGGCGACATCCGCGAACGCACCTTCAGCATCGAGTTCCTGGATGCCCCCGTCGATGCCTACGCCTTTACTTTCGGTTGAACGCATTCGATCCCGTCCGCATCACACTCCTTCCACTCTCCTACCAAGGCGTACCACCATGACAACGACCTCCTCATCCCCCAGCCGGCGCGGCCTGCTGCAGCTCCTGGCCGGGGGCGCTACGCTGGCCGGCGGCGCCCTGCTCTTCCAGAACCTGGCGCACTCGGCCGAAGAAGCCGTGGCGATTCCCCCGCCCACGCAGGACGTGCCCGCAGGCACCGCCAAGTTGGAAAAGGCCATCTTCGCCGGCGGCTGCTTCTGGGGCGTGCAGGGCGTTTTCCAGCATGTCCAGGGGGTGCAGAAAGCCGTCTCGGGTTATAGCGGCGGCTCGGCTGCCACGGCCACCTACAGCCTGGTGAGCAGCGGGCGCACGGCGCATGCCGAGTCGGTGGAAATCAGCTACGACCCTGCGCAGGTGAGCTACGGCGCGCTGCTGCAGATCTTCTTTTCGGTGGTGCACGACCCGACCCAGCTGAACCGCCAGGGACCGGACACGGGCACGCAGTACCGCTCGGCCATCTTTGCCGCCAGCCCCGAGCAGGAAAAGGTGGCGCGCGCCTACATCGCCCAGCTCGATGCGCTCAACGTGTTCAAAAAGCCCATCGCCACGCGCGTGGAAAGCGGCCCGAGCTTCTTCGCCGCCGAGTCCTACCACCAGGACTTTCTGACCGAGAACCCGCGCCACCCCTATATCGTGATCAACGACCTGCCCAAGGTGGCCCACCTCAAGCGCTTGTTTGCTGCGCGTTACCGCGCCGAGCCTGCGCTGGTCAAGCGCTCCGCCTGAAGGCGCCCCGTCAGGCCCGGCGGCCCCGGCCTTCGGCCTTGGCCCGGTAGACCATGGCATCGGCCCGGGCCACCAGGCCCAGCCAGCCTTCACCGTCGCCGGCACCTTGCGCTACGCCCACGCTGGCGCCGATCTCCAGCTTCAGCGCGCCCGTGTAGAAGGGGGCATGGGCCGCCTCGACGACCTTGTCGGCCACCGTGTCGGCATGGGCCTTCTCGCGCACGCCCGACAGCACGATGGCGAATTCGTCGCCACCCAGCCGTGCCACGGCGTCGGTGGGCCGCACTGCGGCCTGCAGCCGCACTGCGAACTGGCGCAGCACCTCGTCCCCCACCGGGTGCCCGTGGGTGTCGTTGATGGGCTTGAAGCGGTCCAGGTCGATGTACAGCAGTGCCAGTGCGGCCGCATCGCCGTCCTGCACCTTGTGCTGCAGATAGCGCTCGAAGCCTGCCCGGTTGAGCACGCCCGTCAGGGCATCGCGCTCGCTGAGCACCAGCAGGCGTTGCGCCTCCTCGCGGTGCTCGGTGATGTCCTGCGCCATGGCCACGAAGCCTTCCACCGCGCCCCCATCCACCCGCAGGGGGATGAAGGAGATGGCCATGTGGCGGTTGTGCGCCTTGCCCGCGTACTCCTTCTCGAAGCTCACCGTCTCGCCCGCCAGCACGCGCTGCACCCAGGGCAGGCTGCGCTGGTAGTCGTCGTCCCCCAGCACCTCCTGCAGCGACCGGCCCACGATCATTTCGCGCGGCCGGCCGCACCACAGCTCGAAGGCCCGGTTGGCGAAGCGGTAGCAACCGTCGCTGCCGACCACGGCGATCACCGCAGGGATGGTCTCGGCAATGGAGTGCAGGATGCTGGTCTGCAACTGCAGGTGCTGGCGTGCCTGCACCTCGGCGGAGATGTCGCGCATCACCGCCGAATAGCGCGCCACGCGCCCCAGTGCGTCGCGGTGCGCAATGACCATGTGGTCCACGGGCACGATGCGTCCGCCCTGGCCCAGCACCGTGGTCTCGCCCAGCCATACCCCGTCCCGCTGAACGATGGGCATGATCTCGTCCCTGTGGCGGCGCAGGGTCTCCTCGGTATTGAACTGCTGGTAATCGTCTCCCTGCACCGCCGCATCGGGTGCCAGGCCGCGGGCGCGGCGCGCGGCGGGGTTCATGTACTGCAGCTGCCCGCGCCAGTCGGTCTGCACCACGAAATCGGTGGTGTGGTCGAAGATGTCCGTGATATCGCGCAGCGCCCGCTCCGTGGCCTTGCGCTCGGTGATGTCGATGCCGATGGTGAAGACGCCCTTGATGCGGCCATCGCCCGCCCTGTCCGGGATGAGCTGGTTCTCGATGAGCCGTGGCTGCCCGTCGACTTCGGTTTCGAACTCGAAGCGCTGCGGCTGCCCCTGGATGGCTGCACGGAATGCCGCCGTCACGGCGGGTGCGTCCGGCCCGCCCAGCAGTTCCTCGCGCGTGCGGCCGATGATCTCCTCGCGCGGCCGGCCGAAGCGCTCGCACTGGCGCAGGTTCACAAAGCGGTAGCGGCCCTCGGCATCGACGTAGGAGATGCGCAGCGGCAGGTTGTCGGTGATCTCGCGCACGAAGCGCTCGCTGTCGGCCAGGCGCTGCTCCAGCGCCTTGCGCTCGGTGATGTCCTGCAGGGCGCCCACCAGGCGCCGCGGCTCGCCATGCTCCTCGTACTCGGCCTCTCCCACCGCGCGCACGCAGCGGCGGCGGCCGCTGGCGGTGACCAGCTCCAGCTCCAGGTCGAATGCGTGCGGCTGGCTGCCCTTGCCGAGCATGGCCTCCTGCAGCAGGCGTGCGGCCCCGGGCTCGTAGAAGGACAGCACCGAGTCCAGCGTGGGTTGGTAATCGGGCGCAACGTCGTGGATGCGGCGCATGCCGTCCGACCAGCGCACCTGCAGGGTGTGCAGGTCCAGCTCCCAGCCGCCCACCCCGGCCACCCGGCCCGTGCGCGCCAGGAAATCCTCGCTCGCCTGCAGGGCCGCCTCGGCCTGCTTGCGCTCGGTGATGTCGCGCCCCACGGAATGCAGCAGGCGCTCGCCATCAGGCGCCAGGCGCACCTGGTTGGTCCATGCCAGCCATTTCTCGGTGCCGTCCGGCGTGACCATGCGGTTCTCTCCGAAGGACACCTGGTCGGTGGCCATGATCTGCGCGATGCGCTCGCGCACGATCTCGCGGTCTGCCGGGGCCACGTAGGCGTACAGGCTGGTGCCCACCATCTCTTCGGTGCTGAGCAGGAAGATGCGGGGGTACGCCGGGTTCAGGTAGACCAGGGTGCCGTCCGCACGGGCCAGCGACACCAGCTCGGCCTGTTCCTCGATCAGGCCACGGTGCTGGGCTTCGCTCGCGGCCAGCGCCTTCTGGTAGCGGCGCTGCCCGACCAGCAACTGCACGATCTGCACGCCGCTGAGCAGCACGAACACCACCAGCGCGGCCACTGACCAGGTGGCCAGGCGCCGGCTCTGGGCACTGCCTTCGGCCACGGCCAGGTTCAGGCGATCGCGCTCCGCACGAATGGTGTCCAGCACGGCGTGGATGTTGCTGCGCGCCTGGTCCATGTAGCGCGCGCCGGCATCGGTGCGAACCATCGCCAGGGCCTCCTCGGGAGAGCCGGCTTCGTGCACCCGCAGTGTTTCCTGCAGCTCCGTGAGCTTGAGCCGGATGGCTTCGTGCGCCTGTGCCGCCCGGGCGGACAACTGGGCGTCGCTCAGCGGAATGCCGTCCAGGCCCTTGAGCTGCACGGGAAGGCGTTCCAGTGCGGCATGGTAGGGCGCCAGGTAGCTGGTGTGGCCCGTAAGCAGGTAGCCGCGCTGCCCGGTTTCCGCATCGCTGAGCGAAACCAGGACGGTCTGCAGCATGCGCAGGCGATTGGAGAGGTCGGCCTGCAGCGCAGCGCGCAGGCTGTTCTCGTCCGCCTGCCGCGAAAAAAGAACGGTTCCCACCACCAGCGCCGCCAGGGAGATGGCAAGCGCTGCAGCGGTCAGGTAGAGCCGCCGGCCGGTCGCAGGCATGCGCGGCTGGAGCGCCAGGTCCATTGCTTCCCACTCCTTGTCGTCAGTTGGCTCTGCTTTCCCTTGCAATGCGAGGGTGAGCTTTGTGCTCGGATCGTAGCGGGAAAAGCGGCTGCCAAGCTCGGGTAAAGCGAGGATGGCGCCCGCCATGTCCCGCCACACGGCGCGCCGCCGCACCAACTTCGTGCAGAGGCCCGGCAACAGGCCATTCAGCACGAACCGGTGCCGAAGCGGCACCCCTCGCTCAGCCCGCAATGTAACCATGGGTAACCCAATTCACCTGCAGGGATACCCCATGGAAACGATGATTTTGAAGAAGGTCCGCACCGTTGTTTCAGTGCATGTACTGGCCCTGTCCAGCATGGCTGCCTGGGCGCAGGACTACCCGTGGAAAGCCATCACCCTGGTGGTGGGCTACCCGGCAGGCGGCAGCGTGGATCTGGTGGCGCGGGCCATAGCGCCGGGCCTGGCGCGCCGGCTGGGCCAGCCGGTGAACGTGGAGAACATTCCCGGCACCAGCGGGGCGCTGGCCGCAGCGCGGGTGGCACTGGCCGACGCGGACGGCCATACGCTGCTGCTGGGATCGCCCGCCGAGGTGGGCATCAACCACCTCGTCAGCCGCCGGCGCGACGGCTACAACCCGCTCAAGGATTCCACGCCCATCGGCCTCGTCGGCAGCCAACCCCTGGTGCTGGTGGCCAGCAGGAAAACGCCCGTGGCCACCATCGAAGAATTCCTGCTCGCCACCGCTGAGGCGCCCGCAGCCATGCGCTATGCCTCGTCGGGCATGGGCACGCCGCTGCACCTGGCGGGTGAAACCATCCGCCAGCAATCAGGGGTGCGCATGGCGCATGTGCCCTCGCGCGGCGCGGGGGCCATGCTTGCGAACATGGACAGCGGCGACGTGGACTTTGCGGTCATGGTGCTTTCGAGTGCCCTGCCCCATATCAAGGACGGCAAGGTCAAGGCGATCGGCGTGACCAGGCTGGAGCGCTCTGCGGCGGCGCCCCAGATCCCGGCCCTGGCGGAGAATGCGCGGTTCAAGGGGGTGGATGCGGGCGTATGGTTCGGCCTGCTGGGCCCCGGCAAGCTGCCGCCCGCCACCACCACCCGGCTGCGTGGGGAACTGCAGCACTTGCTCAAGGAGCCCGAACTGCGCATGGCGCTGGAAGCCGCCGGCCTGACCATGATGGACGGGACGGATTTCGTGCCCTTCCTGCAGGCGGAGATTCAGAAATTCAGGCGCGTGGTGGAGTTTGCGAACATCCGCAACTGAGCCACGCTACGCCACCATCCTCAATCTCCGGCATTGCCGGTGATCGGCAAAACGATGCCGGTGATGTAGCTTGAACAGCAAGGCGCCGCAAGGAATACGTAGGCCGGGGAAATCTCCTCGGGCTGGGCCGGCCGCCCCATCTGCGTGCTGGCACCGAACTCGGCGATGTCCTCGGGCGTCTTGTCCGCCGGGTTCAGCGGTGTCCACACCGGCCCCGGGGCCACGGCATTCACGCGGATGCCCCTGTCGGCCAGGTTGTGCGCCAGGGCCTTGGTGAAGGCGTGGATGGCGCCCTTGGTGGCCGAGTAGTCGAGCAGCTCCTTGCTGCCGCGCAGGCCTGTGACGGAACCGGTGTTGATGATGGCATCGCCCCGGTTCAGGTGCGGCAGCGCCGCCTTGGCCATGTGGAAGTAGCCGTAGATGTTGGTCCTGAAGGTCTCGTCGAAACGCTCTTCGGTCAGGTCTTCGAGCGAGCTGGCATGCTCCTGGAAGGCCGCATTGTTGACCAGCAGGTTGAGCTTGCCAAAGGCCTTGACCGCCTTGGCAACGGCACCTTTGCAAAAGCGTGCGCTTTTCACGTCGCCGGAGAGGGCGATGCCGCGCCGGCCTTCCGCCTGCACCAGCGCAATGGTGCGCTGCGCATCTTCGTGTTCATTGAGGTAGACGATGGCCACGTCGGCCCCTTCGCGCGCGAACAGCACTGCCACGGCGCGGCCGATACCAGAATCACCCCCGGTGATGATGGCCGACATGCCTTCGAGCTTGCCGCTGCCCTGGTAATGCGGGGCCTCGAAGCGCGGCGGCAGCGACATGCGCGCCTCGATGCCCGGTTTGGCCAACGGCTGGCTGGGCAGCGGTGTGCCGGGCTCGCTACGGCCAGGGCCCGGAGCCACGGCCTTTTTCTTCGGCTGCGAGGGCTTCCTGGTCGCAGACGCCTTCTTTCTGGATGCGTCCTTGGCATCCTGCTCGGCCTGGATGCGCCTTTGCTTCTTGGCCGTCTGTTCGGCGGCAGGGTTCTTGCGAGGTGCCACAGCAGATTTCTTCATGGCCGGTGCTTCACTTGAGCCACTTGCGCTGGGGACGCGGCTGTACCTTGATGTCCACCGTCTGGTGCACGGCAGGCTTGCCGCTGGCGGGGTCGTCCTGAACCACGTCTTCCAGATCGATGTCCTTCACATCCGAATTCGTGTCTTCTTCCAGGTCTTCCAGAATCGCGCTGACTTTGCGTTCAGCCTCGTCGACTTCGGCTTTAGGGAGCGGGGTGATGCGCATGGCGAATTCTCCAAGGTTGGTTGGCCCCATTCTGGCGACGATGTTGCCGCCCCGTTTGTCATCCTTTGCCGACGATGGCCTGTCCTTCTGCACCGACACCACCGCGTCAAAAGTCGACCTTGGCCGACAGCTCGAAGGTGCGCCGCGGCGCCAGCAGCACCTGGCTGGTGGCCCGGCCGGCGTAGTTGGCATACAGCTTGTCCGTGAGGTTGCGGACGCGCAAGGTCAGCAAGGCTGGCTGGATGCGGTAGCTGGCCGCGATGTCGGCCGTGGTGTAGCCGTTGATGCGGATCTGGTTGGCATTGTCGGTGTACATGTTGCCGGTGTGGTTGACGGACAGCAGCAGGTTGAGAGGCAGGTCCTTGAAGCGGTAGCTGGCAAACAGGTTGGCCACGCGCTCGGGCACGTTGGGCGGGGTGTTGCCCACGCGAGAGGCGCCGCCGGCCTCGACCAGCGAATCGAAGCGCGCATCGAGCGCGGCCACGTTGCCCGACAGGGTGAGCTGCCTCGTGGCGCGCCAGGCGGCGGAGAGCTCCACCCCGCGCGAGGACTGGCTGCCGTTGTTCACCGTGAGGTTGGCGTTGTTGGCATCGCGCGAGAGCACGTCGTCCAGCACGATGTGGTAGGCCGCGGCCGTCCACTCCACATCGCCCACGCTCTGCTTGAAACCCACCTCGAACTGCTTGCCTTTGGACTGCGGGAACGGTGCATTGCCTGCGGACAGCAGGAACAGCGAGCCCACCGGGATGGTCGCGTTGGTGTACTGCGCATAGACCGACGATTGCGCAGACAGGTCATAGACCGTGCCCAGGCGCGCCGAGTTGGCCGTGTACTGGGCTCCGAAGGTGCTGAAGCTGCCCAGGTTCAGGTCGGTCACGCTGCGCTCCACATCCACCCGGTCGTGGCGCAGGCCGCCCACCAGCGTCCAGGCGGGGGTGAGCTTCAAGGCATCCTCGGCAAACACCGAGGTGCTGCGCACGTCCGACGTGAAGTTGGTGCGGTTGCCGCCGCCGGCCATCAGTGCGGGGTCTTCGTTGAAAGTGCCCACGGCCGGGTCGAAGAGCGGCACCCGCAGGGCTGCGTTGGTGCTGGCCGACCCGTTGGAGAAGCGCCGCGTGTTGTCGAAATCGGTCTTGCTGACCTCGCCGCCCACCACGAACTTGTGGGCCATGCCTGCCAGGCGCCCGTCGTAGGAGGCGTCGAGCCGGTTGGACAGGTAGTGCTGGTCGTGCGCGATGAGCGTCTGATCGCGTGTGATGGATGCAGGGGCGGTGAATACCGCGCTCTCCGAATTGCGCCACAGCCGCGCCACCTTGTTGGCGGTGAACTCGTTGCGCAGCGTCCACTCGGGCGTCACGCGGCTGGTGAGGCGCGCACGCAGCCAGTACGCCTCGGACTGGTTGCGGTCGTCCAGGATGTTGTAGTTGTTGCGCGCGATGCGCTTGTCCACCACCCGGCCGTCGGGTGTGCTGACCACACTGGTCGGCTGCGTGGCCAGGTTGCCAGGGACCAGCGGCGTGCCCCAGTAGGCATGACCTTCGTCACGGGAATAGTCGAACGACAGGTCGAGCCGCGTGGCGCGCGCCACCTCGAACGCCAGGCCCGTGGTCAGGTGCTCAAGCTTGTCGCTGGTGCGCGCGATAGTACCCACGCGAGTCTCGTTGCGGCTGTAGTCGAGCCGGTAGGCGCCGGTTTCACCGACCGCACCGCCCAGGCCCACGGCGGCGCGGGTCGACCCGTAGCTGCCGTAGGACAGCAGGGCTTCGCGCCCAGGGTTGTCGCGGTCGGGCCGCTTGGTCTGGAAGTTGACGATGCCGCCGATGGCGCTGTCGCCCTGCAGCACCGAGGCCGGGCCCTTGAGCACCTCGATGCGCTCGTAGTTCCAGGTGTCCTCCACCCGGTTGGTCACGCCCGCGCCGGACATGCGCACGCCGTCGTACAGGTAGAGCACGTTGGTGAAGCCACGCAGCGACAACGTGGTGGGCGCAGATGGCGGGCCTCCGCCCGCCATGCCGGCGGTGCTGCGCAGCGCCTCGCTCAGGGTGCGGGCGCCGCGCTCCTGCATGACGTCCTGCGAGAGGATCTCCACCGACGCCGGTGTTTCGCGCAGTGTGAGGCCCAGGCGGGAGGCGCTGCTGCTCTTGCTGTCGAGTTGCAGGCTGTCGCGGTCCTGCCCGCCCTGGATGTTGACGGCAGGCAGCTCGCGCTCGGGGGCTGCAAGCTGCGCCCAGCCGGACTGCAGGACTGCGGCTGCCGCGAGCGCCACGGCGCTGCGGGTGAAGGGGGTCATCATGGTCTGGTTCCTCTCTTGAAGGGGGTGGTCTATGCAATGGGGTAGCGGCGCAGCCGCCAGCCGGCGATGCCCAGCAGCACCAGGGTGGGCGCCAGCAGTTGCAGCACTGCCCGCGCGGCCTGCGCCTGCACCGTGCCCGGCGGCTCGTCGCGCCACTGGAAGGCGGGGATGTGCTCGAAATCGGCCTCGGTGAGGGCCAGGCCGCCATCGATGCGTGGAAAGAAGAAGGCCTTCCATGCCTGGTGGTAGGCCGTGACCTGTGCCATGAACCAGGCGTTGCGGCTGTGCCCGGTGCCTGCCAGTGCGGTGATGCCTTCGAAGGCGACGGCTGCTGGCGAGAGGACGCTGTAGCGTGCCACCAGCGCCTGCTGGCGCGCCTGCTGCGCGTCGAAGCGGTCCAGTTCGGGCTGCAGGGTCTCGTCCACCTGGCGCTCTATGCGGTGGTTGGCCATGGCGCGGCCGCTCATGGCCAGGCGGCCATCCTTGGGCAGCAGCACCTCGGGCTTGTCCACGTGGGCATAGTCGGTGGCCAGCAGCGCCGCGTTCTGCGACATGGCCTGGGCCGTCACCACCCGCGTGCGGGTGGCCAGCTCGGCGCGCGAGGGTGCCGGGCTGGCCTGCGTGACCGCGATGTTGAGCAGCACCGGCAGCACGAGCACCAGCACCACCCAGCCGATGATGAGCACCATGGCGTTGGTGGCCGACGAGCGGCCGAAGGCATTGACCGCCACCACCGCCGTGAACCAGAAGAGCGCATAGGCGCCCACCAGCAGCGCCCACCACAGGGTGGCCCCGGGCGCAGACAGTGCCTGCGGGCGGGCGACGAGCAGCACCACCAGCGGCACCAGCACGGCCGCCCCGAGCAGCACGGCTGCGCGCACGGCGATCTTGCCGGCGACCAGCGTGGGCAGCGCCAGGGGCTGCGAGAGCAGCAGGCGCAACGTGCCGTCCTCCTTCTCGCCCGACAGCAGGTTGTAGCTGAGCGCGAAGATCAGGAGCGGCAACAGGTAGACGATGACGAACGCCAGGTCGAAATGCCCGCTCTGCAGGTGCCAGGGGTTCTCGATGTCGTTGTTGTGCAGGAAGTTGACCTTGCTCTGGTGCGTGACCTTGAACTGCGAGGGGAACAGGTCGGTTTGCCCCAGGGCCACGGGCGCCAGCGCCGCGCTGGGCATCACCGCGTAATGCGCGCCCAGGCCTCCCGCCATGTTGGCGGGGTTGGCCGGGTTGCCGAAGGGCGTGGGCACCTCCGCGCCGGCCATGATGCGGCCCAACTGTGCGAGCTGGCCGCTGCGCGCCTGGCCGTCGGCCGCCACCAGGGCCGCCTGGGCCTGGTCGCGCTGGCGCGTCTGCAGCATGCCGTTGAACAGCGCATAGGCCACGAGCAGCAGGAACAGGCCGCCCACCAGCCACAGGCTGCGGTCGCGCACCAGAAGGCGCAGCTCCTGCCGGGCGACCAGGCGAAAGCGTTGGAATGGGGAAGATGGGTTCACCGATGTCTCCTACAGCGCCCGCTGCCGTGCGACGGCCACCCAGGCAAAAGCCACCGCCAGCGCAAGGCCGGCGCACAGAATCAGCAGGCTGGTGCCGCTGCGGGCCAGTGCCCAGCCGAAGGACGGCGCGTGGTAGTCAAATGCCGGCACCCGCGCCCACAGCGAGGGGCTGGCCTGGTAGGCAAAGTGCTGGTGGCCCAGCGGGTCGGCGTGGTCCAGCAGGTCCTGGCTCACGGTGTCCTGGATCACGCGCCGGTGGCGCTCGGCCGCAGTGGTGAAATCGCGGTGGTGCGCGAAGTCCGTGCCGGCCATGGCGCTGGAAAAGCTGCGCATCGCCAGCAGCGGCAGCAGCAGGCCGCCGGCCTCCTGCACGGCCTGCTGCTGCTCCCAGCTGTCCCACAGCCGGCCGAAATGGCGGTCGTACACGGCGTAGCTGGCCTGGTCGTCGAGCTTCAGCGCCCTGCCCCATTGGTTCAGGGGCACGTCCTTGCTCCAGCGCTCGGTGGTGCCGAAGGCCTGCATCCAGGTCTTGTCGGAGGTGGCCTTGAGGTCGGCCGCCAATGCCTGGTTGAATTCGAGCCGCGTCGGGCTGGGGAACACGGCGCGCGAAAGCTCGGACAGCACGCGCGGCGCCACCACCGCGTTGGCGATCCACAAGGCCAGCAGCACGGTGATGGCCACGCGCGAACTGCGCGAGGCGGCCGACACCCCGAGCGTGGCGAAGACGAAGATGGCCAGGTACAGCGCATAGCCCAGGGCCAGACCGGCAAAGCGCAGCAGCGCATCGGCGCGCTCGCCGCTGCCGGTGGACAGCGCCACCGCTGTGGCCGCGATCAGCCCGGCCGGTACCAGCAGCAGCGCCAGGGCCCCGCCCAGCGCCAATGCCTTGCCCCACAGCAGCCGCAGGGGCGGTACGCCCAGGCTCAGGGTCTGGCGCAGCATGCCCTGCTCGCGCTCGCCGGCAAAGGCGTTGAAGCCCAGCACCACCACCAGGAGCGGCCCCAGCACCTGCAGGATCCAGCCCACCGAGAGGTCGCCAAAGCGCTGCAGGCCGGTGGCGTCCTGCGCGGGGCGGAATTTCACCTCGCTCTGGCGGTGCGCCTGCAGCCACACGGTGCTGCCGATGTAGGGGTTGATGCCCGCGTCCAGCAAGGCCAGTGCCGCATCGGGCTTGAAGGCGTGCATGCCCTGGTGGGCGGCATCGTGGGGGTGGCGTGCACCCTGGCGCAGCCAGTCCTGGTAGTCGGAGTTCTGCGCGGCAGCCTGTTCGGCGCGTGCCTCGCGCTGGTGGCCCCACCCCACGGCCAGGGCGGTGAGCAGCAGCAGTACGACGATGCCACCCGCCCAGTAGAGGCGCCCGTCGCGCAGTCGCTCGCGCAGGTCCTTGGCGGCGATGAGCGCGATCATGCCGTGCCCCGCATGTGCTGCAGGTACAGGGCCTGCAGGTCGGTGCCACTGATCTCCTGGCCATCGAGGCTCTCGACCAGGCGCCCCTGCTTCATGATGCCGATGCGGGTGGCCGTCTGCCGGGCGTGGAACAGGTCATGCGTGGTGGCCAGGATGGCCACGCCCGCCTCGCTCGCGCGCTGCAGCAGGCTGGTGAACTCGGCCGCGGCGTGCGGGTCCAGGCCCGAGGTGGGTTCGTCAAGCAGCAGGGCCCTGGCCTCCTTGGCCAGCGCCACAGCGATCCAGATCTTCTGGCGCATGCCCTTGGAGTACGCGGCCACGCGCTTGTCGGCGGCGCTGGCGTCCAGCCCCACCTGGGCCATCAGCTCCAGCAGGCGCGTGCGCGGCGGCGCCTCCCCCAGCGCCAGCGCCGCGAAGTAGCGCAGGTTCTCCAGCCCGGTCAGCGTGCCGTAGAGGTTGACCTGCTCGGGGATGTAGGCCAGGTACTGCTTGGTGGCCACGGGCTCGCGCGAGACGTCCACCCCCTGGATCAGCGCCTGGCCGCCGTCGGGTTCGATGAAGTTCAGGAACAGGTTCACGGTGGTCGTCTTGCCAGCGCCATTGGCGCCCAGCAGGCAGTAGATCTCGCCCGGGCGGATGCACAGGTCGAGCGGGTGCAGGGCGATCTGGTCGCCGTAGCGTTTGGTCAGGCCAATGGCTTCGAGCACGGGAGGTCCTTTGGTCGGCGAGGTCAAGAAATGGGGGGAGCCGCTCTGCGGCGGCACAGGCTGGCGCCCGCCCCCGGTGGGGGACAGGCGACGCCACTGATGGCGGGGACTTCAGTTCATGCGGGGAGCGGGTGGTCCACCCGCTCCCATGGGGGAAAGGGGTCGCTCAGCAGACGCCAGCGATCCGGGGGCAGGCGGCGCTCGGCATCGGTCAACTGGGCGCTGTACACCGCCTGCTCGATGGCGCTTCGGTCCAGCCCAATGCCGATGAACACGATCTCGTTGATGCGGTCGCCCCAGGGTTCCTCCCAGCGCTGGTCGATGGCTCGGCGCTCAGGGCTGCCGGGCGGCGGCAGGTTCTCGGGCGCGGATGCCGCCCACCAGCGGCCCACCGCCTCCACCGTGGCCCGATTGCCGGCACGTGAATAGGCCACGGCCCATTGCGGGCGGCTGGCCAGCCACACATAGCCTTTGGCGCGCAGCAACCCGGGGATCGGCGCTTCGGCCAGCGCGGCAAAGCGCGCCGGGTGGAAAGGGTCGCGCAAGCGCAGCACGAAGCTCGCGATGCCGTATTCCTCGGTCTCGGGCGTGTGCTGGCCTGCCAGCTCGCGCGCCCAGCCGGGCATGGCGCTGGCGCGCTCCAGGTCGAACTTGCCGGTGCCCAGGATGCGCGCGAGCGGCACCTGGCCCCGCTGCGCCACGACGATCTCGGCCATCGGGTTCAGTGCCTTCACGGCGCCCATCACGGCCATCAACTGCTCGGCATCCACCAGGTCGGCCTTGTTGACCACCACCACGTCGGCAAACTCGATCTGCTCGGCCAGCAGGCCTGCCAGGGTGCGCTCGTCGCCCTCACCCGCCGTCTCGCCGCGCTGGGCCAGCAGATCTGCGCTGGAATAGTCGGCCAGCAGGTTGGCGGCATCCACCACCGTGACCATGGTGTCGATGCGCGCATGGTCGCTGAGCGATTGGCCGTTCTCGTCCCGGAAGTCGAAGGTGGCGGCAATCGGCAGCGGCTCGCCCACCCCGGTCGATTCGATCAGCAAATAGTCGAACCGCCCCTGCAGCGCCAGCTTGCGCACCTCCAGCAGCAAGTCTTCGCGCAGGGTGCAGCAGATGCAGCCATTGCTCATCTCCACCATCTTCTCCTCGGTGCGCGACAGCGCGGCGCCCGCGTTGGCCGCGCCCCGCTCCAGCAGCGAGGCATCGATATTCACCTCGCTCATGTCGTTCACGATGACCGCCACCCGCAGCCCCTCGCGGTTGGCCAGCACGTGGTTGAGCAGCGTGGTCTTGCCCGCACCGAGGAAGCCGGAGAAAACGGTGACGGGCAGGTGTGGGGTAGTGCGCATGGTGCATAAATGATAATGCGTTATCAATATCAATTGCAACCAGGTGCAAAAAATATGTTGCGGCCTTGGGCTC
>JAZKEE010000103.1:0-2081 GCA_040387235.1 Pseudomonadota bacterium | reverse complement strand
AGGTCAGGAAACACCAGGCCACCGTGGTCCAGGGGCGCGACCAGCGCGCCCAGGCCGTGTCCAGCCGGCCCGCGAGCAACGCCGCCACGGCGAAGGCGAAGGCCACCACGAAGCCCACATAGCCCATGTAGAGCATGGGCGGGTGGATGATCATGCCGGGGTCTTGCAGCAGCGGGTTCAGGTCTTCGCCATTGGCCGGCGGCGGGAACATGCGCTCGAAGGGGTTGGAGGTGAACAGCGTGAACAGCAGGAAGCCGCAGCTGATCAGGCCCATCACGCCCAGCACGCGCGCCACCATGCGGTCGTCGAGCTGGCGCGAGAAGAACGTCACGGCCACGGTCCATCCCGAGAGGATCAGGCTCCACAGCAAGATGGAGCCCTCGTGGTTGCCCCACACCGCCGTGATGCGGTAGACCAGCGGCAGCGCCGAATTGGAGTGGTTGGCCGCCAGGGCCACCGAGAAGTCGTTGGCGATGAAGGCGTGTGTGAGGCAGGCGTAGGCGATCACCAGGAACACGAACTGCCCGCGCGCCGAGGGCTTGGCCAGTGCCATCCAGGCCGCGTTGCCGTTGTGCGCGCCGAACAGCGGCAGCACGCTCTGCGCCAGGGCCATGGCCAGCGCGAGGATCAGGGCCACGTGGCCCAGTTCATAGGTCATGGAGAGACTTCCAACGTGGACATGGATTGGTGCTGTGCACCAGGGCGCGCGTTCTTCAAAGCCTCGGCGGCCTCGGGCGGCATGTAGTTCTCGTCGTGCTTGGCCAGCACCTGGTCGGCATGGAAGATGCCATCGGACCCCAGCTTGCCCTGTGCCACCACGCCCTTGCCTTCCTTGAACAGGTCGGGCAGCAGGCCGGTGTAGGTGACGGGGATGCGGTGCGCCGTGTCCGTCACCTGGAAGTGGATGGTCAGGGTCTGGGCCTCGCGGCGCAGGCTGCCTTCCTCCACCAGGCCGCCGACGCGGAAGCTGCGGTCGCGCGGCGCCTCGTTGGCCATCACCTGCGAGGGGCTGAAGAAGAACACCATGTTGCTCTGGAAGGCGTTGAGCACCAGGGCCGCGGCACCACCCAGCGCACACAGGCCCAGAACGATGGCGGCGGCGCGCCGCGTACGCGGCTTCATGCGCCCTGCTCCCGCGCGGTCAACGCGGCCTCATCGGCCTCGTCGGCCGCCGCACGCCGCACGGCTGCGCGACGCAGGCGCAGAGAGAACGCTTCCCAAGACAGAACCAGTGCACACATGCCGAAGGAACCCCATACATACAGTCCGTAGCCGCCCATCGCGAACAGATCTGCCCAACTCGCCCACGCCATTTCAAGCCACTCCCAAGCTCTGTTGCACCCAGCGCGTATGGCGCTCGCGCTCCAGAATGATCACGCGCAGGCGCACCAGCGCCATCGCGATGCAGTACGCCCAGAAAGCCAACGCCATCACCAGCATGCCCAGCAGCATCGGCGCCGCCATGCTGGGCGCGCGCGTCAGGCTCACCGAAGCGCCCTGGTGCAGGGTGTTCCACCACTGCACCGAGAAATAGATGATGGGCACGTTGACCACCCCCACCAGCGCCAGCAGCGCGGCCGAGCGGTCGGCCCGGCGCGCGTCCTCGATGGCGGCATGCAGGGCCATGAATGCTATGTACAGAAAAAGCAGAACAAGTTCCGAGGTCAGGCGCGCATCCCACACCCACCACGCGCCCCAGGTGGGCTTGCCCCACAGCGCGCCGGTCCACAAGGCCAGGAAGGTCATCCACGCGCCCGTGGGCGCCAGCGCCGTGGCCAGCATGGAGGACAGGCGCGAGTTGAAAACCAGCCCGATCGCCGCCCAGAAGGCCATCACCACGTAGACCACCATCGACATCCAGGCGGCCGGCACGTGTATGAAGATGATGCGGTAGGCGTCGCCCTGCTGCGCGTCGGTGGGCGCCACCACCAGGCCCAGGTACAGGCCGAACACCCCCAGCAGCGCCGCGACCACGAACAGCCACGGCACGATCCGTCCCGCCAGGGGATAGAAGCTCTGTGGCGCGGCGTACTTGAACCAGTTGGGGCGGGAGGCGGGCATGGGCAGTGTCAAGGCAACCC
>JAZKEE010000102.1:0-2592 GCA_040387235.1 Pseudomonadota bacterium | reverse complement strand
CTGCGAGGGCAACATCGTCACCGCGGGCGGCATCGACAGCCACATCCACTTCATCTGTCCGCAGCAGATCGAAGAGGCCCTGGCCTCGGGCGTGACTACCATGCTGGGCGGCGGCACGGGCCCGGCCACGGGCACGCTGGCCACCACCAGCACGTCAGGCACCTGGAACCTGGAGCGCATGCTGCAGTCGGCCGACGCCTTTCCGATGAACCTCGGGTTTCTGGGCAAGGGCAATGCCAGCCTGCCGGCGCCGCTGCGCGAGCAGATCGAGGCCGGGGCCATTGGCCTCAAACTCCACGAGGACTGGGGCACGACGCCCGCAGCCATCAGCAACTGCCTGGACGTGGCCGAGGAGACGGACACGCAGGTGGCCATCCACAGCGACACGCTCAACGAGTCGGGCTTCGTGGAGAACACCATCGCTGCTGTGGGCGGGCGCGGCATCTGCGCCTTCCACACCGAGGGCGCGGGCGGCGGCCATGCACCCGACATCCTGCGCGTGGTGGGAGAGGCGAACTTCCTTCCGTCATCCACCAACCCCACCATGCCCTACACGGTGAACACGCTGGACGAGCATGTGGACATGCTCATGGTGTGCCACCACCTGGATGCCAGCATTGCCGAGGACCTGGCCTTTGCCGAGAGCCGCATCCGCAAGGAAACCATCGCCGCCGAGGACATCCTGCACGACCTGGGCGCCATCAGCATGATGAGCAGCGACAGCCAGGCCATGGGCCGCGTGGGCGAGGTGATCCTGCGCACCTGGCAGACGGCGCACAAGATGAAGGCGCAGCGCGGCACGCTCGAAGGCGACAGCGCGCGCAATGACAACACGCGCATCCAGCGCTACGTGGCCAAGTACACCATCAACCCGGCCATCGCCCACGGCATCAGCCACGAGGTGGGCTCGATCGAGGTGGGCAAGTGGGCCGACATCGTGATCTGGAAGCCGGCCTTCTTCGGTGTGAAGCCGGCGCTGATCCTCAAGGGCGGCTTCATCGCCATGGCGGCCATGGGCGACCCGAATGCCTCCATCCCCACGCCGCAGCCGGTGCACTACCGGCCGATGTTCGGTGCCTTCGGCGGGGCGATCGCGCGCACCTCGCTGACCTTCGTCTCGCAGGCGGGGTTGAACGCCGGCATAGCCGAGCGCTTCGGCCTGGCCAAGACGCTCAGCGCCGTGCGCAACATCAGAGGCGTGCGCAAGGAGCACATGGTGCACAACCACTACACGCCGCGCATGGAGGTGGACGCACAGACCTACACCGTGCGCGCCGACGGCCAGTTGCTGACCTGCGAGCCGGCCACGTTGCTGCCCATGGCGCAGCGCTACTTCCTGTTCTGAGCCCCGGCCCAAGCGATACCCCCATGCTGCCCGAAACCCATCTGCTGCTCGCCTTTGCAGGCGCCAGCCTGGTCCTGGCGCTCACCCCGGGCCCTGCCGTGGTCTATATCGTGGCGCGCACGATGGCGCAGGGCCGTGCCTGCGGCCTTGCGTCGGTGCTGGGCGTGGCCCTGGGCAACCTGGGCAATGCCATCGGCGCCGCGCTGGGCCTGGCGGCCCTGTTCGCGGTGTCCTCGGCCGCGTTCACCGTGGTGAAGTGGGCGGGCGCCGCCTACCTCGTCTGCCTGGGACTGCGCATGTGGTGCGCCAAACCGGCAGGTGCTGCGCAAGGCGCAAGATCCGGTGCACGGCAGCCCCTGGCGCGCGTGTTCCGTGACGGCTTCGTGGTGGCGCTGCTCAACCCCAAGACCAGCCTGTTCTTTGCCGCCTTCCTGCCCCAGTTCATGGATGCGCAGGGCAGCGCGCTGGCGCAGACCCTGGCGCTGGGCTGCACCTTCGTGGCCATTGCCGCCTGTACCGACCTTTTCTACGTGCTGGCGGCCAGCCTCGTGGCGCCCCGCCTGGGCCACGCCACGCGCCATGCGGTGTGGGGCAACCGACTCGCCGGCACCTCCTTCATCGGCCTGGGCGTGCTCACGGCCATGGGCTCGCGCCCCACCACGCGCTGAGCCCACCCTCTTTTCTACCGTATCTGCATCCATGATTTCCGTTGGCAAGATCCTCCCGCAAGGCCATGGCCTGGCCCCCGTGCTGCTCAAGCGCGCCACCACCGTGGAGCTCGACTGGGACGTGCGCCAGAAAAGCCGCTTCTCCGTCACCGATTCCAGCGGCCGGGAGCTGGGCGTCTTTCTGCCACGCGGCACCCTGGTGCGCGGCGGCGACGTGCTGGTGGCCGAGGACGGCTCGCTGGTGCGCGTGCTGGCCGCGCCGCAAGCCGTGCTCTACATCACCCACTGCCCACAGCACGGCACGCCTTTCGACCTGACGCGCGCCGCCTACCACCTGGGCAACCGCCACGTGCCCATCGAGCTGCAGCCCGACCACCTGAAGATCGAGCCAGACCACGTGCTGGCCGACATGCTGCGCGCCATGCACCTGATCGTGCACGCGAAGGACATGGCCTTCGAGCCCGAGGGCGGCGCCTATGCGGCGGGGCATGGCGGCGGACATGGCCACCACGGGCATGGGCATGGCGACCATGGCCATGCACACGACCACTCCCACGACCATGGACACGATCACGACCA
>JAZKEE010000101.1:0-1675 GCA_040387235.1 Pseudomonadota bacterium | reverse complement strand
AGCTCATCGACCACCTCACGCACAACGTCTACCGCGGCCGCATGGCCTTCTGGGCGGACTTCTACGAGAAGTTCTTCAACTTCCGCGAGATCCGCTACTTCGACATCAAGGGTGAGTACACGGGCCTGACCTCCAAGGCCATGACGGCACCCGACGGCCAGATCCGCATCCCGCTCAATGAAGAGGCGAAGAAGGGCGGCGGGCAGATCGAGGAGTTCCTGATGCAGTTCAACGGCGAGGGCATCCAGCACGTGGCGCTGATCTGCGACGACCTGGTCTCCACCGTCGACAAGCTGGCCATGGCCGGTGTGCCGCTGGTCACTGCGCCCAACGACATCTATTACGAGGGCCTGGAAGCGCGCCTGCCTGGCCACGGCCGCAACGTGGCCGACCTGCAGGCAAGGGGCATTCTGCTGGATGGCACGACCGAAGGCGGCAAGCCGCGGCTGCTGTTGCAGATCTTCTCGCAGCCCGCGCTGGGGCCGGTGTTCTTCGAATTCATCCAGCGCCATGGGGACTACCGCGAAGGCTTTGGCGAAGGCAATTTCAAGGCGCTGTTCGAGTCGCTGGAGCGTGACCAGATCCGACGCGGCGTGCTCGACACCCAAGAGGCTTGAAGGCAGGGAAGGGCCACCATGTCCGAGCACACAGCGTCCCGTTACCAATCCGGCTTCGGCAACGAGTTCGCCACCGAGGCGCTGCCCGGTGCGCTGCCCATTGGCCGCAACTCGCCGCAGCGTTGCCCCTACGGGCTCTATGCCGAGCAGATGAGCGGCACATCCTTCACCGCGCCGCGCGGCGACAACCGCCGCTCCTGGCTCTACCGCATCCGACCGGCCGCGCAGCACCGGCCCTTCGAGCGGCTTGAAGGCGGGCGCTTCCACAGCGACTTCGCCCAGGTGCCCGCATCGCCGAACCAGTTGCGTTGGAGTCCGCTGCCCATGCCCGAGGCCCCCACGGACTTCCTGCAGGGCCTGGTCACCATGGCCGGCAACGGCGACCCGCATGCGCAGACCGGCGCTGGCATCCATGTCTATGCCGCGAACCGCTCCATGCAGGGCCGCAGCTTCTACAGCGCCGACGGCGAGTTGCTGGTCGTGCCGCAGCAGGGGCGCCACCGCTTCGTGACCGAACTCGGCGTGATCGACGCCGAGCCGCAGGAGATCGTGGTGATCCCGCGCGGCCTGCGCTTTCGCGTGGAGCTGCCCGATGGCGAGGGCCGGGGTTATGTGTGCGAGAACTTCGGTGCGAACTTCCGCCTGCCGGACCTGGGGCCCATAGGATCCAATGGCCTGGCCAATCCCCGCGACTTTCTCACGCCCGTGGCGGCGTATGAAGACATCGAAGGCCCGCACGAGCTGATTGCGAAGTTCATGGGCCGGTTGTGGACCGCGCGCATGGACCATTCACCGATGGACGTGGTGGCCTGGCACGGCAACTGCGCGCCCTACAAGTACGACCTGCGGCGCTTCAACGCCATCGGCTCCATCAGCTTCGACCATCCGGACCCGTCAATCTTCCTGGTGCTGCATTCGGCCAGCGACACGCCGGGCGTCAGCAACATCGACTTCGTGATCTTTCCGCCCCGCATCCTGGCGATGCAGGACACCTTCCGCCCGCCCTGGTTCCACCGCAACATCGCCTCCGAGTTCATGGGCCTGGTGCACGGCGCCTA
>JAZKEE010000100.1:0-2194 GCA_040387235.1 Pseudomonadota bacterium | reverse complement strand
TGATCGCCGACGCCGTGGCCATCATCGGCACCATGGATATCGTGTTCGGGGAGATCGACCGATGAGCAGCAGCAATACCAAGATCACCGAGGCCACGCTGGCGCGCTTTGCGCGCGAAGTGGCCAAGTACCCGCCCGAGCAGAAGCAGTCTGCCGTGATGGCCTGCCTGTCCATCGTGCAGCAGGAGCAGGGCTGGGTCAGCGTGCAGAGCGAGGCCGTGATCGCTGACTACCTGGGCATGGCCCAGATCGCGGTGCACGAAGTCACCACGTTCTACAACATGTACAACCAGCAGCCGACGGGCAAGTACAAGCTCAACGTCTGCACCAACCTGCCTTGCCAGCTGCGCGACGGCCAGAAGGCGCTGCACCACCTTGAGAAGAAGCTCGGCGTGACCATGGGCGAGACCACGCCGGACGGCCTGTTCACGCTGCAGCAGTGCGAATGCCTGGGCGCCTGCGCCGATGCGCCCGTGATGCTGGTCAACGACCGCACCATGTGCAGCTTCATGGACAACGACAAGCTCGATCAGCTGGTCGACGGCCTCAAGGCTGCGGAAGGACAAGCATGACCAGCGCCGCACAGATACTCTCGCAGTTCCAGGCCACCGGCGTGCAGACCTGCTTCCATGACCGCCACATCAGCCCGCAGATCGTTGCGGGCCTGGATGGCACGAACTGGGGCATCAAGGACTACGAAGCGCGCGGCGGCTACGAAGCGCTGCGCAAGATCCTGGCCCAGGGCGAAGGCGCAGGCCTCACCCAGGACCAGGTGATCGCCACCGTCAAGGAATCGGGCCTGCGCGGCCGCGGCGGTGCGGGCTTCCCCACGGGCCTCAAGTGGAGCTTCATGCCCCGCTCGTTCCCTGGCCAGAAGTACCTCGTGTGCAACTCCGACGAAGGCGAGCCAGGCACCTGCAAGGACCGTGACATCCTGCAGTTCAACCCGCACATCGTCATCGAAGGCATGATCATCGCGGCCTACGCGATGGGCATCTCCGTGGGCTACAACTACATCCACGGCGAGATCTTCCAGACCTACGACCGCTTCGAAGAAGCGCTCGAGGAGGCGCGTGCCGCCGGCTACCTGGGCGACAAGATCCTGGGCAGCAACTTCAGCTTCCAGCTGCATGCCGCGCACGGCTTCGGCGCCTACATCTGCGGCGAAGAAACCGCGCTGCTCGAATCGCTCGAAGGCAAGAAGGGCCAGCCGCGCTTCAAGCCGCCGTTTCCGGCCAGCTTCGGCCTGTACGGCAAGCCCACCACCATCAACAACACCGAGACCTTCGCGGCCGTGCCGTGGATCATCCGCAATGGTGGCCAGGCCTACCTCGAGTGTGGCAAGCCCAACAACGGCGGCACCAAGATCTTCTCGGTCTCGGGCGACGTGGAAAAGCCCGGCAACTACGAAGTGCCCATGGGCACGCCATTTGCCAAGCTGCTCGAACTCGCCGGTGGCGTGCGCAAGGGCCGCCAGCTCAAGGCCGTGATTCCCGGCGGCTCGTCCTCCCCGGTGCTGCCGGCGTCCGTCATCATGGAATGCACCATGGACTACGACTCCATCGCCAAGGCCGGCTCCATGCTGGGCTCGGGTGCCGTCATCGTGATGGACGACTCCCGCAGCATGGTCGAGAGCCTGCTGCGCCTGTCCTATTTCTACTCGCACGAATCCTGCGGCCAGTGCACGCCGTGCCGCGAAGGCACGGGCTGGATGTGGCGCGTGATCGACCGGATCCAGCATGGCCAGGGGCGCGATGGCGACCTGAACCTGCTCAATTCGGTGGCAGACAACATCCAGGGGCGCACCATCTGCGCACTGGGTGACGCAGCGGCCATGCCGGTGCGCGCCATGATCAAGCACTTCCGTCCCGAATTCGAAGCGCTGATCCGCCAAGAGAAGACCCCCCAGGCTTCCGCCTCCGCCTGATCGCGAGAAACGCATATGGTTGAAATCGAACTCGACGGGCAGAAGGTAGAAGTCGCCGAAGGCTGCATGGTGATGCATGCAGCCGAAAAGGCCGGCACCTACATTCCCCATTTCTGTTACCACAAGAAGCTGTCCATTGCCGCCAACTGCCGCATGTGCCTGGTGGACGTGGAAAAGGCACCCAAGCCCATGCCCGCCTGCGCCACGCCGGTGACGCAGGGCATGATCGTGCGCACCAAGAGCGACAAGGCCATCAAGGCCCAGCAGT
>JAZKEE010000099.1:0-4689 GCA_040387235.1 Pseudomonadota bacterium | reverse complement strand
TTCAACACCGGCTTCATCGCCGAGAACTACAGCCAGGGCTTCGCGGCCGAGGACGTGCCGCACGAAGACCCGCTGTTCCTGGTGGCGCTGGCCGCCTACATGAACCGCCGCTACCGCGCGCGCGCCTCGGGCATCAGCGGCCAACTGGCGGGCCATGAAGTGAAGGTGGGCGAGCAGTTCGTCGTGGTCACGCTGGGCGCCGCAGGCCAGAACGTGCACCACGCCGTGTCGGTGACGGATTTCGAGGACAAGTCCGGCTCCAGCGCGGTGACCGTGGAAGACAAGAGCTACAGGATCAGCAGCTCGGCCACGCTGGGCCAGGTGCGCGTGCAGGGCCAGTGCAATGGCCTGGGTTTCACGGCCCAGGTCGAGCGCGGCCCGGGCAAGAACCCGCTGGTGCTGCGCATTGCCCACAACGGCACGCAGATCGATGCCCTGGTGCTCTCGCCCCTGGGCGCGCGCCTGCACCAGCTCATGCCGTTCAAGGCGCCGCCGGACCTGAGCCGCTTCTTGCTCTCGCCCATGCCCGGCCTGCTGGTGGATGTGGCCGTGCAGCCCGGCCAGAAGGTCCAGGCCGGCGAGAAGCTGGCCGTGATCGAGGCCATGAAGATGGAGAACATCCTCTTCGCCGCGCAGGATGGCGTGGTGGGCAAGGTGGTTGCGGGCAAGGGTGAATCGCTGGCCGTGGACCAGGTGATCCTGGAATTCCAATGAAGCGACAACCGGGGCGCGCGCAACCGTGTTCGTGACGGTGGATGAATGGTCGTCGGCCCGGCCCCGCAAGCGCTGGCCGCTGCTGCGCCTGGCCTGCCTGCTGGCAGGCGCCGTGCTGCTGGCCGATGGCCTGGTGCTGATGGCCATGGGGCTGTTCTCCATGGGTGTCACCGTGCCCGGTGCATTGGGCCTTGCCTTGTGCCTGCTGGCCTGGGGATGGCACCCGCTGCAGTCCCGATTGGGCCGGGCAGGGTGGTCGCGGCGCGCGTGGCGCGCAGGCTGGCTGCTTTTCCTGGCCTGGGTGGCCAGCGTCGGCCTGTTCTGGAATGCGCTGGCGGGGCAGGTACAGGCCTTCAACGCCGCCGCGGGCGACGTACCCCTCAAGGCCATCATCGTGCTGGGCAGCGGCACGCCCCATGGCCAGCCTTCGCCGGCATTGCGGGCCCGGCTGGACAAGGCGCGCGAGCTGGCAACGGCCCATCCGGCGGCCTGGGTGGTGGTTTCGGGTGGGGTGGACTTCGGCGAGACGGCGAGCGAGGGCCGGGTCATGGGCGACTACCTGCGCGCCCAGGGCATGGCGGCTGGGCGCATCCTTCAGGAAGAGCGCAGCACCAGCACCGAGCTGAACCTGCGCTACAGCCTGCCGCTGCTGCAGGCCAAGGGACTGGGGCTCACCAGCCCCGTGGCCGTGGTCACCAGCGACTTCCACACCGTGCGCGCCCAGCGCATCGCACGCAAGATCGGCTACACGCATTCCGTGGTGGCAGCGGCCCCCACACCGCTGTACCTGCGCTACAACGCCTGGCTGCGCGAGTACTTCGCCACCGCCAGCAGCTGGATCCTCGGCGAGGTGTGATGCCTTCGCCTGCCATTCATTTTCTTTGAGACGTCTCCCATGAACACATCCACCACCCGTCCTTTCAAAGTCCTGGGCATCCAGCAGGTCGCCATCGGCGGCACCGACAAGGCGCGCATGAAGACCCTGTGGGTGGACATGCTGGGCCTTACTCAGACGGGCACGTTCCAGAGCGAGCGCGAGAACGTGGACGAGGACATCCTGGCCATGGGGCAGGGCGCCTGGAAGGTCGAGGTGGACATCATGCAGCCGCTCGATATCGACAAGAAGCCCGCCGTGCACACCACGCCGCTCAACCACATCGGCCTGTGGATCGACGACCTGCCAAAAGCGGTGGAATGGCTCACCGCCAAGGGCGTGCGCTTTGCCCCCGGCGGTATCCGCAAGGGGGCTGCCGGCTATGACATCACCTTCCTGCACCCCAAGAGCAACGACGAATTCCCGATTGCGGGCGAGGGCGTGCTGATCGAACTGGTGCAGGCGCCGGCGGACGTGATCGCGGCCCTGGGCTGAGCCCGCTGCAGCCAATGGCCTTCATGGCGTGCGCCCGGAGTGCAGCTGCGCTGCTGCTTGCGCTGGCAAGTCCCACCCTCTGGGCGGCAGGCGGCGCCTACCCGCTGGACTGGGGCCGCTCCGGTGAAGTGTTGGAATACCGCTCCTGCGGCTGCGCCGACAGCTGCTGGGTGGCCGAGGTGAAAAACCGCCGCACCCGGCAGACCCTGGCCCGGCTGCGCTGTGACTGCGAACGCCTGTTCTCACAGGTAGGCACGCGCGGTGCAGAGAAGGAGCGCGCCCCGAGCTGCTCCGCCTTCGAAGGCACGAAGGACAAACAGAGTGCCATCCGACAGGAGCTGGAACGCCTGTTGGGCCGCTGACCGCCCGCGCACCAGGAAGGGCGTCCATGACCTGGTGGGTCATGGATCCGTAAGTCCATGGGGGATACAAAGGGAGCATTCCATCCTTTCCTGGAGTTGTGCCCCATGCGTATTCTCACCACCCTGGCCTTGCTGGTCGTGGGCGCCATCCATCTGATCCCCTTGTCGGGCGTGCTCGGGCCGGAGCATCTGGTCCGCCTCTATGGGGCCGCACCTTCCGACCCCAGTGCGCTGATCCTGATGCGCCACCGCGCCGTGCTGTTCGGCATCGTGGGTGGCGTGTGCGTGCTGGCCGCGTTCAAACCCGCTTTGCAGTCGCTGGCGTTGGTCCTGGGGAGCTTCAGCGTGGTCTCTTTCCTTTGGCTGGCCTGGTCCACCGGCGGCTTCAACGCACACCTACAGCGGGTGGTCGTGGCCGATATCGTCGCGTTGCTTTGCCTCGCTGTCGGCGCAGCGGCCCTTGGATGGGCAGAGCGCTCCACCCCGGCGTCCGCCGCCTGACGGGGGTGTTGTCCCCACCCGCGTCGACCTCCCGCCTATTTGGCCAGTTCGCGGATCTTGTTTTCGTCGATGTACCGACCCATGCCCTGGAAGCCCTGGGCGACCTCCGGGTTCTCCATCAGCGAGCGCATCGCCACCTGGCCCAGCACCTGAAAGCTGGCCTGGATGGCGGCGGGGCCTTCGTACTTCAGGGCTTCACGGGTCTGTTTGCGGCAGGTGACGGTCAACAGGCGTTCGATCAACTGCCCGGTAGCTTTGTTGGTGCCCTCGCGCTGCGCCGGCGTCACTGCAGAAATGCTGGCCACATCCGGGTGCAGGGCCGACGTGGAGAAGATCCAGCGCACCAGCAGCGAGCGGTCCGCATCGCTGGTGGACGCAACAAGGCATTTCGCCAGATCGTCCGAATAGATGCCGGCATGGGCAGGGCTTGCCAGGGCGGCGGCGAGGGCCAGGCCCAGGGACATTGTGGTGAGCTTTTGCATGGGCCCATGCTATCCAATCCGGGGCAGATCTTCCACACGGGGATGGCATCTTGCGCCAACGTCGAAGTGCCGCACGAAGACCTGCCCACGGATTGACTGCAGATGGTCTCCATAGGCAGCAACTTGTTGTGTCGGATTTCCCGATGCGGCCAAGTTGCACCAAAAAACAATAACGTCTGCCTTTTTTGCCATTTTTGTATTCCACATTGCGTGCAATTGCTGCACGGAGTTTGGTGGCACTTTTTGTGACCAGAAGGCTTGATTCAATGCCTTTTTCTCCTTCAGAATCATCGCCATAGCGCTGGACGCCGCACGGGATGGGTTCTTTCCTGTGGCGTCTTTTGTCACCTGCTGCCTGTAGAGCCGCCACCTTTCAGCGGCGGTTCCAGGCCGCATTGCAAGGAGAGAAGAAACCCATGCCATCCACCACCACCGCGGCCTCCCAAGCCATCCAGCTGCACCGCCCCGTGGCTTCGCGCCCAGTACGCGGGGCCTGGTCGGTGCAGGCCATCCAGGCCCTGCTCGACAAACCCTTGATGGACCTGCTGTTCGAGGCCCAGACCGTGCACCGGCAGCACTGGCCCCAAGGCGACATCGAGCTGGCCACGCTGCTTTCGGTCAAGACCGGCGGCTGCCCCGAAAACTGCGGCTACTGCCCCCAGGCAGCTGAGTTCGACACCGGAGTGAAAGCCGAGAAGCTCATGGCGGTTGACGAAGTGCTGCGCGCCGCCCAGGCCGCCAAGGACGCAGGCGCCACGCGTTTTTGCATGGGGGCAGCATGGCGCGCACCCAAGGACCGCGACATCGAAAAGGTCAGCGAGCTGATCGGCGCCGTCAAGGGCCTGGGCCTGCAGACCTGCGCCACGCTCGGCATGCTCGAATCGCACCAGGCCCTGGCGCTCAAGGATGCAGGGCTGGACTACTACAACCACAATCTCGATACCGCCCCCGAGTACTACACCGACGTGGTGAGCACGCGTGCCTACCAGGACCGGCTCGATACCCTGCAGCACGTGCGCAGCGCCGGCATCAGCGTGTGCTGCGGCGGCATCGTCGGCATGGGCGAGGCGCCCGTGCACCGCGCAGGGCTCATTGCCCAGCTGGCCAACCTGGACCCGTACCCCGAGTCCGTGCCCATCAACAGCCTGGTGCGCGTGCCCGGCACCCCGCTGGCCGACAGCGAGCCCATCGACCCGCTCGATTTCGTGCGCATGATCGCCGTGGCCCGCATCACCATGCCGCGCGCCCGCGTGCGCCTGTC
>JAZKEE010000098.1:0-29661 GCA_040387235.1 Pseudomonadota bacterium | reverse complement strand
GGCTGCAACCAGCCCATCGGCCCGCTGGCGCTGGCCGACATGATCGGCCTGGACGTGTGCCTGGCCGTGATGGACGTCTACCTCGCCGAGTTCGGTGACAGCAAGTACCGCCCCTGCCCGCTGCTCAAGGAAATGGTGGCCGCTGGCCGCCTGGGCCGCAAGACGGGCCGGGGGGTCTACAGCTACTGATGCCCCCCCTGGACGCTGTCCCACCGGGGACGGCGCGCAGGTTCCGTTCGGTTTTCAATCATGGGCAAGGAGACATTCGCGCCCATGACAAGCATCACTGCCACCACGCCCCCAGCCGAAGGCTGCATCGACACCCAGGTGCTCGGCCACGTCCTGCTGATCGGCATCAACCGCCCGGCCAAGCGCAATGGCTGGACGCCGCCCATGTTCCGCCAGTTGGCCGAGGCCTATACCCGGCTGGACGACGACCCGGACCTGCGCGTGGGCGTGCTGCATGCCTTTGGCGACCATTTCACGGCAGGCCTGGACCTGCCGGCGGTGAGTGCCTACATGCAGCGCGGCGAGAAGGCTATTCCCCAGGGCCTGGTGGAACCGCACGACTATGGCCTGCCCGGCTACCGGCGCCGCACCAAGCCCATGGTGGTGGCGGTCAAGGGCATCTGCTTCACGGTGGGCATCGAGCTGATGCTGGGCGCCGACATCGTGGTTGCGGCCGACGACTGCCGCTTCTCGCAGATGGAGGTGCAGCGCGGCATCATGGCCACGGGCGGTGCCACGCTGCGCATGGCCGAGCGCGCCGGCACCGGCAACGCGCTGCTGCACCTCCTGACCGCCGACGAGTTCGGCAGCGCCGAGGCCCTGCGCCTGAACTTCGTGCAGAAAGTGGTGCCCGCAGCACAGGTGCTCGACGAGGCCCTGTCCATCGCCCGGCGCATCGAGGCCCAGGCCCCGTTGGCCGTGGTGGCCACCCGGCTCAACGTGCTCAAGGCCATCGAGCACGGCCAGGCGGCTGCGGTGGCCGACTTCATCCCCGTGCAGAAGCAACTGGCCAACAGCGAGGATGCGGCGGAGGGCGTGCGCGCCTTCGTCGAGAAGCGCCCTGCCCGCTTCACGGGGCGCTGAGGGCCAACCCGGCAATGGACCTGTCACGCAGGGCTGCCACGATTGCCTTGCGCACGCACGTGCACCGTGCGTGAATAGCAGCTTCGGCGGAAACGGGCTGCATCCTGCGACAAGACCGGGCCAGCAACAAAAGATTACACAATTGAATTGCACACAATTCAATTTCGCCGCACAATTCACCCCATGGCACGCAGCAACCCCTCCACCCACACCCCCAGCCCAGCCCTGCTGCGCCTGGACAACCAGGTGTGCTTCGCGCTGTATTCCGCCTCGCTGGCGATGACCAAGCTGTACAAGCCGCTGCTCGAAACCGTGGGCCTGACCTACCCCCAGTACCTGGTGATGCTGGTCCTGTGGGAGCAGGACGGGGTGACTGTCTCCGAACTGGGCGAGCGCCTGTTCCTCGACTCGGGCACGCTCACCCCCCTGCTCAAGCGCCTGGAAACCTCGGGCCTGATTGCCCGCATCCGCGACGCCCAGGACGAGCGCCGCGTGCGCATCAGCCTCACGGCCCCGGGCCGGGCGCTGCGCGACAAGGCCGAGGCGATTCCACCCTGCGTGCTCGAAAGCAGCCAGTGCACCCTGCCCGAGCTGACCGCCCTGACCGGGCAGCTCAAGACCTTCCGCGACCGGATCCAACCGCCGCGCTGACCCTTTTTTGTTCCGTTCCCACCCCGTCCGCTACCCTGGACATTCATTGACCCACTGCAAAGGAAGACACCATGACGCAACTCGAAAAAGTCCTCTACACCGCCAAGGCCCACGTGACCGGTGGCCGTGATGGCGCCGCCAAGACCGACGACGGCCGGCTGGATGTCAAGCTGTCCTCGCCCGGCACGTCCGGCACCGGCACCAACCCCGAGCAGCTGTTCGCCTCGGGCTACGCAGCCTGCTTCATCGGCGCCATGAAGGCTGTCGGCGGCAAGATCGGCATCCCCGTGCCCCAGGACGTGTCCATCGACGCCGAAGTCGACCTGGGCCCCATCCCGAACGCCTACGGCATCGCCGCCCGCCTGAAGATCAGCCTGCCTGGTCTGGACCCGGCCACGGCCCAGAAGCTGGTGGACGCAGCCCACCAGGTCTGCCCCTACTCCAACGCCACGCGCGGCAACATCGACGTGACCATCACGCTGGTGTAAGCCATGGGCCGGCTGCTGCTCCCCCGCATCGCGGTGGCCCTGGTGGCCATCGAGCATGCCTACATCCTGGTGCTGGAGATGTTCTTCTGGAACAAGCCCCTGGGCTTGAAGACCTTCAACCTGACCCAGGAACTGGCCGATGCCACCACGGTGCTGGCAGCCAACCAGGGCCTGTACAACGGCTTCCTGTCGGCGGGCCTGTTCTTCGGCCTGCTCACGAACAACCGGGTGTTCAAGATCTTCTTTCTGGCCTGCGTGATCGTGGCCGGCGTCTTCGGCGCAGCCACGGCCGTGCCCAAGATCTTCTACACGCAAGCCCTGCCCGCCATCATCGCGCTGGGCCTGGTTCTGACACTGGACAAACCCAAGGCCCGCAACGCCTGAGGCTCACCACCGCGACCAGGGCCGCAGCCCTGAACAAAGGCCTGCCGGCCTTACCGGTGGGCCTTTTTCCATGGTGCGGCGCACCTGTGTGTCGCGCATGCGCCGAGGCCTGCTTGAACGCACTGGCAGATTCGTTTAGCGTGCGGCCATGAGCACCACCACCCTCCTCGTACGCCAGGACGCCCTGGCCCACACCGCCCTGCGCACCACCCAGGATGTTCCGCTGGCCGACGGCCAGGTGCGCGTGCGCGTCGAGCGCTTTGCGCTCACGGCCAACAACATCACCTATGCCGCACTGGGCGGCATGCTCGACTACTGGCAGTTTTTTCCCTCCGACGAGACGGGCTGGGGCATTGTCCCCGTGTGGGGCTTCGGCACGGTGGTGCAGTCCCTGCACACAGGCGTGGCGGTGGGTGAGCGCCTCTATGGCTATTGGCCCATGTCCACCCATGCGGTGCTCGCACCGGCGCGGCTGACCCCGGCAGGCTTTCACGATGGCGCGCCCCACCGGACCAAGCTCCATGCGGTGTACAACCAATACGTGCGCACCAGCACCGACCCGTTCTACACGCCCGGCACCGAGGACATCCAGGCGCTGCTGCGCCCCCTGTTCATCACCTCCTGGCTGATCGACGACTTCATGGCCGACCAGCAGTTCTTCGGGGCCAAGCGCCTGCTGCTGTCCAGCGCATCGAGCAAGACAGCCTATGGCACGGCCTTCCAGCTCGCGCAGCGGGACGGTCTGGAGGTGATCGGCCTGACCTCGCCCGGCAACGTGGCCTTCTGCGAGAGCCTGGGCTGCTATGACCGGGTGGTGGCCTACGGCACACTGGAGCAGATCGACGCCGCCACACCCAGCATCTACATCGACTTTGCGGGCAGCGTGGCCGTGCGCGAGGCCATCCACCAGCGATTTTCCGCACTGGCCTACAGCTGCGCCGTGGGCGCCAGCCATGTGAACGACCTGGGCGGCGCCGGCCAGTTGCCCGGCCCGCGCCCCACCATGTTCTTTGCCCCTGCGCAGATCAAGAAGCGCCGCGACGACTGGGGTGCACATGTGCTCAACGACCGGCTCGTGGCCGCCTGGCAGGCCTTCGCCGCGGCCGTGCAGGCGCCGCCGGTGCCCTGGCTCCAGGTGCTGCAGCACCAGGGGCCGGACGCGGTGGAGACGCTGTTCGCCGCCGTGCTGGCCGGTGGTGGAGACCCGCGCACAGGGCACATGGCCAGCCTTTGACCGCAGGTGCTGGCGCCACGGGGGACAATGGGGCATGAACCGACTGCCCCCGACCGACACCTCCGCCGCCGCCAGCGCCCCCGATCTGCACCCTTATGCGCGCCTGACGCCGGACCAGGTGCTCGACTCGCTGGCCCGCGTGGGGCTGTACGGAGACGGCCGGCTCATGGCCCTGTCATCCTATGAAAACCGCGTCTACCAGGTCTCGCTCGAAGACGGCCAGCGCGTGGTGGCCAAGTTCTACCGCCCCGGCCGCTGGAGCGAGGCGCAGATCCTCGAGGAGCACGCCTTTGCCGCCGAACTCATGGCGGCAGAAGTACCGGCCGTGGGCCCGATGGCTCTGAACGGCAGCACGCTGCATGCCCACGACAGCTTTGCCTTTTCCGTGAGCCCCTGGCGCGGTGGGCGCGGGCCCGAACTGGACGATTTCGACGTGCTCGAATGGATCGGCCGCTTTCTGGCGCGCATCCATACCGTGGGCGCAGCCCGGCCCTTCGCGCACCGGCCGGCGCTGGACCTGCAGGGCTTTGGCACGGCGTCACGCGAGTGGCTGCTGGGCCACGACATGATTCCGCTGGACATGCAATCGGCCTGGCAGGAGCAGTGCGACAAGGCGCTCGCACTGGTCGCCGCCAGCGGCCTGAAGGATGCCAGGTCCATCCGCCTGCATGGCGACTGCCACCCCGGCAACATCCTCTGGACACCGACCGACCTGCCCGGCGGTGGCCCCCACTTCGTGGACCTGGACGACGCGCGCATGGGCCCTGCGGTGCAGGACCTGTGGATGCTGTTGTCGGGCGACCGGCGCCAGCGCACGCAGCAGCTCAGTGCCCTGATCGAGGGGTATGAGCAGTTCCGCAGCTTCGACCGGCGCGAGCTGGCCCTGGTCGAGCCACTGCGCACGCTGCGCCTGATCCACTACAGCGCCTGGCTGGCTCGCCGCTGGGAGGATCCGATCTTCCCCGTGAACTTCCCCTGGTTCGGCAGCAGCGACTACTGGCGCGGCCAGGTGGACATGCTGATCGAGCAATGCGAGGCCATGGCCGAGGAGCCGTTGAGCGCATGAAGAGGCCTTCTCGCACCCGCGCAGGCGAGAGCAGATCCAGGCGCCAGGGCCGGGTCTGTCGCCCGTCCCGCGGAGGACGCGCGGCGCATCGGTGCTTGGGGTGCAGACAGGCCTCGTATATGCTTGAAGCCATCTTTGCTATCGCACACTGGCCAGCACCATGAAAGACCTGTTCCGGAACCTTCTCTCGATCCGCCAGCAACGCAAGCCGGCCCCGGTGGGCAGCGTGCCCGCCGTGGGTGTCGGCATCATCCGCGGCGACGTCAAGATGACCGTCACCGAACCCATCTCCCGCGACCTGTGGAGCTGGATGGTGCTGTCGGGCTGGCGCAATGTACCGGTCAAGAACGACCGCCGCCAGTACATCGAGCTGCCCGATGGACTGCTCAAGCAGCTGATCGACGCGGCGCCCACGGAGCGCGACGCCGTGCACGCGCGCATCATGGCCAAAGCGAAGGAAGAATGACAGCGCCTGCCGGGGCGCGCGAGCCCCGGTGCAGCCCCCTCCCAGGGCGGCTGCACGCGGTAGCCATCAGGCCAGCAAGGCGTTCACGCGCTTGACGTAGGCGGCCGGGTCGGCAGGCAGTCCACCCTCGGCCAGCAGCGCCTGGTCGAACAGGATGTGCGCCAGGTCATGGAAATGCACGCTGCCTTCGAGCTTCTTGACCAGGGCATGCTCGACATTCACCTCCAGCACGGGCTTGGATTCGGGGGCCTGCTGACCAGCCTGCTTGAGCATGCGGGCCAGTTGGGTGCTCATGCCGTCGTCCTGCACCACCAGGCAGGCCGGCGAATCGACCAGGCGGGTGGTCACGCGCACGTCCTCGGCCTTGTCCTTCAGGGCTTCCTTGAGCTTGGCCAGCAGCGGCCTGAAGGCCTCGGCGGCCTCTTCAGCGGCTTTCTTCTCGGCCTCGTCCTGCAATGAACCCAGGTCCACGGCGCCCTTGGCCACGCTTTGCAGCGGGGTGCCATCGAACTCGTTGAGGTAGTTCAGCGCCCACTCGTCCACGCGGTCGGTCATCAGCAGCACCTCGATGCCCTTCTTCTTGAAGACTTCGAGCTGCGGGCTGTTCTTGGCCGCGGCCAGGGTGTCGGCGGTGATGTAGTAGATGGCCTCCTGGCCTTCCTTCATGCGCGCCTTGTAGTCGGCAAAGCTGACGGTCGCCGTATCGCTGGCGGTGCTGGCAAAGCGCAGCAGCTTGGCCAGGCGCTCGCGGTTGCCGAAGTCTTCGCCCAGGCCTTCCTTGAGCACCGAGCCGAATTCGGCGTAGAAAGCGCTGTACTTGCCTTCCTTGGCCTTGTCGTCGGCGTCGACCACATCGGTCACGCCGTCATCACCGGCGGCCGCTGCATGCCGGTCGTGCTTGGCCAGGTCTTCGAGCATGGACAGCACGCGCTTGGTCGAGCCTTCGCGGATGGCACGCACATCGCGGCTTTCCTGCAGCAGCTCGCGGCTCACATTGAGCGGCAGGTCGGCCGAGTCGATCACACCCTTGACGAAGCGCAGGTAGGTGGGCATCAGCGCCTCGGCGTCGTCCATGATGAACACGCGCTTGACGTAGAGCTTCACGCCGGCCTTCTTGTCGCGGTTCCACAGGTCGAAGGGTGCCTTGGCAGGGATGTACAGCAGCTGCGTGTACTCGGTATTGCCTTCCACGCGGTTGTGCGCCCAGGTCAGCGGGGCCTCGTGGTCGTGGCTGATGGCCTTGTAGAACTCCTGGTACTGCTCTTCGCTGATGTCCTTCTTGGGGCGGCTCCACAGGGCGCTGGCCTTGTTGATGGTTTCCCACTCGCCGGTCTTGGCCATGCCTCCGGGCTGGCGGCCACCGCTCTCGTCCGCAGGGTTGATCAGCTCGCCATCCTTCCACTCTTCCTTTTCCATGAGGATGGGCAGGCTGATGTGGTCGGAGTACTTGGCGATGACGGACTTGAGCTTCCAGGCGTTGAGGTATTCCTCGGCATCGTCGCGCAGGTGAAGGATGATGCTGGTGCCGCGCTCGGCGCGGGTGATGGCCTCCACCTCGAAGTCCCCGGTACCGCCGCTGGTCCAGCGCACGCCTTCTTCAGGCGGCACGCCGGCGCGGCGCGACTCCACCGTGATCTTGTCGGCCACGATGAAGCCGGAGTAAAAGCCCACGCCGAACTGGCCGATGAGCTGGGCGTCGGTTTTCTGGTCGCCCGAGAGCTTGCCCATGAAGTCCTTGGTACCGCTCTTGGCAATGGTGCCCAGGTGGTCGATGGCTTCCTGCGCCGTCATGCCGATGCCGTTGTCGGTGATGGTCAGGGTCTTGGCGGCCTGGTCGAACGACACACGCACTTCCAGATTCGGCGCGTCTTCGTACAGGGCATTGTTGTTCAGGGCTTCGAAGCGCAGCTTGTCGCAGGCATCGGAAGCGTTCGAGATCAACTCGCGCAGGAAGATTTCCTGGTTGGAGTACAGCGAGTGCGTGACCAGGTGCAGAAGCTGGGCCACTTCGGCCTGGAAAGACAGGGTTTGTTTGTTGCTCATGGTGTCTTGGAGTTGCTGTCGTACGGTCTGGGGACCGCCTTGCTGCACGCCAGGGGCTTGGCGTGCAAAGGACGTTCGCGGGTGCTCAGCTCGGGGCGCTGGCGCCGATTTCAAGGTCCGCGGTCTGCGGGTGCCCGGCGGTGCCGGTCCGCTGTCGGCGGCCCGCCCGCGAGCTTACCGCGCATTGTTGACAATTGGCAGGCCGTTGGCGCTGGTAATGCCCATTTTGCCGCCATAAGATTCGCCCCGTGCTGCGGCGGGTGCCGCCAGTCGTGCTTCTCGGACCACATCCATGCCCACCTCCCTTCAAAAATGGTCTGCCGAGTTCCTCGGTACTTTCTGGCTCACGTTTGGCGGCTGCGGCAGCGCCGTGCTGGCCGCCGCGTTTCCCCAGCTGGGCTTCGGTTTCCTGGGTGTCTCCCTGGCGTTCGGCCTTACGGTACTGACCGGGGCCTACGCACTGGGGCCCATTTCGGGCGGGCATTTCAATCCGGCCGTGTCGCTCGGTCTGGCCATCGGCGGGCGCTTCAAGGCCTCCGAGCTGCCCGGCTACGTTGCCGCGCAGGTGCTGGGGGCCACCGTTGCAGCGGGCTTGCTCTACCTGATCGCAACCGGCAAGCCAGGTGCCGACATTGGCGGATTTTCCACCAACGGCTATGGCGAACACTCCCCCGGCGGCTATGGCCTGGGAGCCGCCGTGGTGACCGAAGTGGTGCTCACGGCGGTGTTCCTCATCGTGATCCTGGGCGCCACGTCGCGCCGGGCGGCCGAGGGCGTGGGCGCGATGGCCATCGGCCTGTGCCTGACGCTGATCCACCTGATCTCCATCCCGGTGACCAACACCTCGGTGAATCCTGCGCGCAGCACCGGCCCCGCCCTGTTCGGTCCAGAGCATGCGATGTCCGAATTGTGGGTCTTCTGGGCCGCCCCCCTGGCCGGGGCGCTGCTGGGCGCCGCCCTGTACCGGGTCCTGTTCGGGGAAGACTGAACTCAGCGGCCGACCGTGATGCGCTGAATCAGCGCCTGCAGGATGATGTCGGCCTTGTCATTGGCCACCTGGCAGGTGCCTGCGGCGGCATGGCCGCCCCCCCCGAACTCCAGCATGAGGTTGCCCACGTGGGTCTGGCTGCTGCGGTCCAGGATGGATTTGCCGGTGGCCAACACCGTGTTCTGCTTTTGCAGCCCCCACATCATGTGGATGGAGATGTTGGCCGTGGGGAACAGCGCGTAGATCATGAAGCGGTTGGTGGCCCAGATGGTCTCCTCGTCGCGCAGGTCCAGGATCACCAGGTTGCTGATCTTGATGGCGCAGCGCAGCAGTTGCTCCTTGGCCTTGGGCGCATGCTCGCGGTAGAGCGCAACGCGCTCCTGCACGTCGGGCAGCGCCAGAATCTCTTCGATGGTGTGGTCGCGGCAGTACTGGATGAGGTCCATCATCAGCGCGTAGTTGCTGATGCGGAACTCGCGGAAGCGGCCCAGGCCCGTGCGCGAATCCATGAGGTAGTTGAGCAGCACCCAGCCCTCGGGGTTCAGGATGTCCTCACGCGAGTACTGCGCAGAGTCCGCCTGGTCGACCGCAGCCATCATCTCGTCGGTGACGCGCGGAAAGGCCGCCTTGCCGCCGTAATGGTTGTAGACCACGCGCGCGGCCGAGGGCGCATGCGCCTCGATGATGTGGTTGCTGTCGCGGCGGCCCGAATTGCGGATGGTTTCCGACTCATGGTGGTCGAACACCAGGTGCGCACCGGGCACATAGGGCAGGTTGGTGGTGATGTCGCGCGCGGTGATGGGTACCTTGCCGTCCTGCATGTCCTTGGGATGGACGAAGGTGATCTCGTCGATCAGGTCCAGCTCGTTGAGCAGCACGGCGCACACCAGGCCGTCAAAGTCGCTGCGGGTCACGAGGCGGTATTTGGTGTCGCTCACAGGTTTCTCCTTGTTACATATGGCGCGAATGACACGATGGTAGCAATGCCCGCGCTCCTGATGGCAAGCGGTCGCAAATAAAGGCGACAGCCGGCATCCGGCTTCAGCCCGCCGGTGCCAGCCACGACACCAGTTGCCGCGCCACGCCAGGGTCGGCCAGCAATTGCAGGTGCCCGACCCGGTGTACCACGCACTGCTGCTCCGGCGCAAACGCCAGACACCGTGCAGTGTCATCATGCCAGCCCAGGGCACTGTGCAGTGGCACCAGGCCGTCGCCCACCAACCGCTCTGCCACGGGGCTGCGCTTGCCTGCCAGGGTTGCGGCCACGGTACAACACAACACGCCGGCCGGCAATGGCACGGGCGTGCGCAAGTCCGGGCTCTGGCGAAAGCGGTCGCGGCCCTGCCAGTCGGCATCCAGCACATGGCCATAACGCAGGTCGGTGATGCCACCGCTGCGCAACTGTGCCAGCCGGGCAAAGGGGCGTGAATAGGGGGTGCTGCCCAGCAATGCATCCACCCAGTGGCCCGCGCGCTCCAGCGGCGCCCCGTGGTGCGGTGTGCCCAGGCACACGAGGTGCCGCAGCAGGCCGCGCCAGGGCTGTTGCGACAGTTCGGCCTGCTGGCAGGCGCTGCGTGCCACCAGCCCGCCCATGCTGTGGCCCACGATGCTCAGCTGCGTGACTGGTACCGGCCAGGCCACCACCAGTGCCTGCAACTGGCGCGCCAGCTCGGCGCCATTGGTGGACGTGTGCAGCCCCGTGTTGTAGCGCAGGTACACGGGCGTGCAGCCCAGCGCCTGCGCCAGGTGGGCGCCGTGGTCGTGGCCCTCGTGCTCCCATTGCAGATCGTTCATGCACAGGCCATGCACCAGCACCAGGAGGTGGCCCGATGCGGTGCCCGCAGCCCCCAGGGCTGCCGGGTCCAGCGGCCGGCCCTGCCGATAAAAGCCCATGCAGGTGGCCAGGGGATTGCCGTCCTCCGCCAAGCGGTCACCCATCACGCCATTGAGAGCGGCCAGCACGGCCTGGCGCTCGCGCGGCACCTCCTGCGCCTCCTCGGCCACGCCAATGAACGGTTCCAGCCGCACCAACGCGGCCTGCAGGCCCGCATCCACCAGGCTGGTGATGCCCCGCACGCCGCCATAGACCATGCCGGTCAGGCCGCGCGTGCGGCCCGGCGTGGACCCGCCCGGCAAGCCCATGGTGCCCAGCACCGATTGGTGCACCCCTTCGGCCACGCGGCTGATGCTGGCCGTGGCCTGGGTGGCCAGGCGGGCCACGCCGCGCAGGTCGGAGGGACGCAGCTGGCGCAGGGCCCGCGCGGGAGAGGGTTTGGATGGCATGGCTGGCTCCGGTCAATGAAAAGTGGCGGGAGCCGCGCAGGACTCAGAGGCTGGGAATTTTTTGGCCGCGACCGAGCGGTGCGCCAAACCGCCTCGGATCCAGGTGCAAGGCACAGCCATAGCGCGGGCTACGGCGAGCATTTGCAACGACGAACCGGGGTTTCGTGGTGTGCAAGGCGGGCATGGACGAAAGATTCTCAGCCTCTCAGAATTGCTCGTGCGGCAACAGGTAGCGCCATTGCCCCACCGGCAGGTTGCCCAGCGTCACCCGCCCGATGCGGATGCGCTTGAGCCCCACCACCTTGAGACCCACCTGCTCGCACATGCGGCGGATCTGGCGCTTCTTGCCCTCGGTGAGCACGAAGCGCAGTTGCTCGGGGTTCTGCCACTCCACCCGGGCCTGCTTGAGCGGCTGGCCATCGAGCTCCAGGCCATGGCACAGGCGTGCCAGTTGCGCGGGCGGAAACGCCGCCTGCACGTCGAGCGCCACATCCCCGTACTGCACACGCACCAGGTACTCCTTGTCCACGGTGGAATCCTCGCCGATCAGCTGGCGCGCCACGCGCCCGTCCTGCGTGAGCACCAGCAGTCCCACCGAGTCGATGTCCAGCCGGCCGGCCGGCGCCAGGCCGCGCAACTGCGGCGGCGAAAAGCGCATGCGCCCCGGATCGTCGCGCCAGTGGGTGCGGGGGTTGATCAATGCCACGGCGGGTGTGTGGCCGTCCTCGGCCTGCCCGCTCACGTAGCCCATGGGCTTGTGCAGCAGGATGGTGACCTGCTGCTCCTGCTGGCCCTGGGCCCTTTTGTCCACCTCGATGCGGTCGGCCGGCAGCACCTGCAGGCCCATGGGCGCCACCTCGCCGTTGACCTTGACCCAGCCCTGGGCGATCCAGTCGTCGGCCTCGCGGCGCGAGCACAGGCCGAGCTCGGCCATGCGCTTGTTCAGGCGCGAGGTACCTGAGGCCGCCGCCGTGGCCCTGACCGGCACCTCCGGGAGCGCTGGCGGTGCTGGTGGTGCAAAGTGGGATGGCCGGTTCGGGCCGGCAGGAGCGGCGCCTCGGGGGGCTGCCGGTGGCACGGCATCGGCGCGCCAGACGTTGCCACGCGAAGGCGGGGCCGCAGTGCGCGGCTGCGCACGGGCATCAGGCCGCGCGCTGCTGCGTGCGCCGGGTCCGGGGCGCGGGGCAGCGGATGCAGGGGGCTCGGCCGGGCGGCGCAGCACGGCACGCCGGGGCGGCTGGCCACCCGGTTCGGGGGCCGGGGCGCCGGGAGGCGCAGCGGCAGGGGTACGGGAAGAAGGCATTGCCCGTATTTTCACCCCTGCGCGGGAGTTTGGGCGCGCCCCGGGCCAAACAAGCTGCCCAGAGCGCTCCAGGCCCTCAGGCGCCGGTGTCCAGCAACTGGCGGCATTGCCAGGCCAGGAAGTCTTCGGCACCCAGGGGGCGGCTGATGTGGTAGCCCTGCGCCTCATCGCAGGAGAGCGCGCGCAGCCGGTCCAGGATGGCCAGGGTCTCCACCCCTTCGGCCACCACCGTGAGACCCAGGTTGTGCGCCAGGTCGATGGTGGAACGCACGATCATCGCGTCGTCCTCGCCGGCCTCCATGCCCATCACGAAGGATTTGTCGATCTTGAGCTCGTCCACCGGCAGGCGCTTGAGGTAGGCCAGCGACGAGTACCCGGTGCCGAAATCGTCGATGGACAGCTTGAAGCCCTGCTCGGACAGGCGGTTGAGCATGGCCTCGGCACGCTGGGGGTCGTCCATGATGGCGCTCTCGGTGATCTCCAGGCAAAAGGCGCTGGCCTTCACGCCATGGCGCGCGAGGATGGCAGCCAGGCGCGTGCTGAGCTCCGGGTCCAGCAGGTCGCGTGTGGACAGGTTGACCGATATGCGCAGCGGCATGTGTGCCGTGCGCGGGTCGGCCAGCAGGCGCGCCACTTCCTCGAACATCCACAGCGTGAGCTGGCGCACGAAGCCCGTCTGCTCGGCAAACGGGATGAAATCCATGGGCGGAACCAGGCCGCGCTGCGGGTGCTGCCAGCGCACCAGCGCCTCGGCTGCCAGTCCCGCCTGGCCGTGCAGGGGCACCTTGGGCTGCAGATACAGGCGCAGCTCGTTGTGCTCCACGGCGCGGCGCAGCTCGGTCAGCAGCGACAGCGTCTGGCTGCTGGCCGAGTCGAACGAGGCGTCGTAGCGCAGCGCGCCGCTGAGCTTGCGCTTGGCGGCGTACATCGCGATCTCGGAACGGCTGAGAAGGGTGTCGGCATCCTCCGCGTCGCTCGGCCAGCAGGCAAAACCCATGCCGGCGCTCAGGTCCACCGTCTGGTCCTCGAAGGCCAGCGCCTGCTCGAACGACTGGTTGATGCGCTGGGCCATGGCGTGGGCCCCCGGCGCATCGGTGCGCAGCAGCAACAGCGCGAACTCGTTGCCACCGAGCCGGGCCACCATGTCGCTCTCGCCCTGCACCTGCTTTTGCAGGCGCTCGGCCACGGCCTGCAGCAGGCGGTCGCCGAAGGCATAGCCGAGCACGTCGTTCACGTGCTTGAAGCGGTCCAGGTCCAGCGTGAGCACGGTCAGGGGCTGCACGGCACCTTCTTCCTGCGCGGCGATGGCGTGCACCACGGCCTCGCGAAAACGCTCCCGGTTGGGCAGGCCCGTGAGCCGGTCCCAGTAGGCCAGACGGCGGATCTCGGCCTGCTGGCTGCCAATGTCCAGGCGCATGCGGTCGAAAGAGCGCGCCAGGTTGCCGATCTCGTCCTTGCGCCCCGTGTGCCCCAAAGGCACCCCGTACTCGCCACGCGACAGGCGCTGCGTGGCCGCCAGCAGGGAGCGCAGGGGCGTGGTCAGGCGCGTGGCCACCAGCCCGGTGCCGACCGCAAACAGCAGCACGCCCGCCACGGTGATGATGGCCAACAGCACCTGCAGTTGCTGGTATGGCGCCACCACCTCATCCACCGAGCGCAGCAGCAGTGTCTTCACCTCGCTGCCCGCGTTGCCCAGCGGGGCCTCGCGCACCAGCAGCGTCCCGCTCTCGGTCTTGAGCTCAGCCAGTGGCAGGCCCTGGCGGTGCAGGCCGGCCAACGCCGGCGCCGACAGCGTGGTCACGGGCACCGACACACTGCCATCCTTCGCCTTGACCACCACGGCCACCTGTACCGACAACAGCTGCCGCATTTCCTCGGCCAGCGGCTGGCCAACGGGGAAGCCCATCAGCACCCAGCCGATGACCACCGGCGCCCGCATGGGCACCATCACGAACTGGTAAGGCACGCCGGCCATCACGGCCACCTGGCTGCCCTGTGGCTGGGCCGCGAGCGGCGGCACCACCTGGCGCAGTGTGGAGGGGAAGTCCACCATGTCGTCCGACAGGCTGACCGCACGCAATTCGAGGTCGGTGCCCAGCAGCGCCGTGACCGCAGCGCCGATGCGGCTGCCGTGGTTCTCCAGCACCGACTGGATGGTTTCCTGGTCGTCCGAGTTGATGGCCGAGCGAAAACCGTAGTCGGCCGCCAGCAGTGCCGAGCCCTGGCGCAGCTTGTCTGCGTTCTGGTCCAGCAGGCGCCGCCAGACGTTCTCGTCGGTATCGAGTGCACGCGCGATCTGGCTGCGGGCATTGCGCTCGATGGTGGCGCGCACCACCGCAAACCCGGCCGCCTGCACGATGAGCAGCAGCAGCAGCGAGATGCCCACCAGCCTCAGGATGAGGCTGCGCCGCAACAGGGACAGGTTCAAGACTGCAATCCCGCCATGCGCACGGCGACGCTGGCATTTCCGGTGGCCGGCACGGTCAGGGCCTGCTCCAGGGCCGGGGCCCCCACCGGCAGCCGGTTGTGCCAGGCCCGCAGTTTGTAGTTGCCCGGTGGCACGTTGTCGAGCTGGGCCTTGCCCGTTGCGGCCGAACTGGCGTAGTAGGGCGTGTCCACCACCAGGATCCAGCCGGTCATCTGGTCGTGGATATTGCAGCCCAGCACCACCACGCCCGCCTGGTCGAACAGGACCGGCTTGGACGGCGTTCCCGTGTAGAGCTTGAGCTCGAACTTCTTGGTGGGAGAAAAGGAGTAGACATGGTGGCGCACCGTGTCGCGGTTGGGGAACAGCACCTCCGTTCCCACCGGCACCACCATCATCAAGGGCGCGAACTGGCGCTTTTCCTGCGCCATTTCCGCACCGGGCAGGGGCTTGACGAGGCGCTTCGCCTCGGCCGATTCGAGGAACACCACGGCATCGGCCAGCGGCTTGCCTGCGGCATCGGACAGGTCCACCTGCACCGAAGCGGCCTGCACCGCACCCGCCAGGGCCGCCACACAGCCCGCCCACACACGTCCGTGCAGCAGCAGCCGTTGCGCCAGGACGGGCCGCGGGTTCATGGTTCTATCGCCATGCCTGCCAATGGAGCGCCACTGCCGATCACGCCCAGCGAGATGGCGCGGCCGGTCTGCAGGTCCACCTTGTACAGGCGCGAGCGCGAGTCGCCCGCCGTGCGCGCTGCCAGCAGGGCTACGTTGCCCACGTCGGAAATGTCGAAGGAGGCGTCGGCCAGAGGGCCCAGGCCGAGAGCGCCCACGGTGCGCAGTTGGCCGGTGTTGGGCGAAACCACAGGCGTGGCGCCCTCGCGCGAGCCCTGCATCACCAGCGCGCCCCGGGCACGGTCGATGGCGTAGTTGGTGGTGATCTTGCTGTCCTGCGGGTTGTAGGTGTAGCCGGCAGCCACCACGTCGGGCACACGGCCCACGTTCACGTCGCCAGGCGCATAGTGCAGCGCCGGGTCGGGCTGCACACCCGGCTGGGCAGGATCGCCATCGACCAGGGCACCGGTGTCCGGGTGCAGCCGCAGGTTGAGCCCGGAAGACGACACCACGCGGATGCGATCCGCCGCTGGATTGAAGTCGAAACCGAAAGACCCACCCGTGAGCGGCAGCGCCACTGGCGCGGAGCCCACTGCCGTCAAGGCCCCGGAAGAGATGTCGAGCGTGTACAGGCGCCCCACCTGGGACAGGGCATACAGCACACCCTTGGCCACGCGGAAATCCACGCCGATCAGGCGCTCGCCGGAGGCCAGGCCCGTCACGCGCCGGCGCTCCAGAACGGTGTCGGGCCGGCGCGCATCGAACACGAGGAGTTCGTGGTCTGCCGTCACGGCCACCAGGCGTTCACGGCGCTCCGATGCGTCGGGCATCGGGCCGCCGGTACAAGCGGCCAGACCCAGCAGCACCATCGTGCCCAGGACACCGCGCAAATGGCGGAAAGTGTGGAAGCGGCTCATGGAGGACCTTTGCTGAAACTGTAACGGGTTTATACCCGATAGGGCTTCGGCATGCTGCACTAGAGTCTACATAGCCTGGTGGTCATTTTTTCAAAAGTGATAGCAGCAGCGCCAAGCCATATATGTAACAGGAGTCTTTTCACGGCATGCGTTCCGGCACCCATCCAAGGGTTCTCCCTCGCCCGCCCCGACTTCCCAGGCGAACAATGTATTTGTAACAATCACCATGCGCGCCGTGCATGGGGCCATCCTGAAGCCTCATAACACTTTGTGACATTTATCCCTACACTGGGTGGTAGCACCCAGCGCCCAATGGGGACAGGCCATCAGCCTGCCTGGGCATCGTTATTGCTTCGTGTTATCCCATCGAATTCAACAGCCAAGGATATCCATGCCGGCCGCCTCGCCCCTCAAATCCCTATCGATCTCCAGCCGCCTGGGCCTGGGTTTCGGCTGCCTGCTAGTTTTGCTGCTGGCAGTGGCCGCCGTGGGTCAGCTCTCCGTGGGCAAGCTGCACGAACACCTGCAGCAGGTCACCGGCACCGGCGCCACCAAGACCCGGCTGGTCAACGAGATGCTGGACAGCGTGAGCGCCATCGGCATCCAGAGCCGCTCGGCGGCGATGCTCAACGAGATCGACCCCAAGCAGGCCCGCGACCAGATCAAGAACGCCGAAAAATCCGTGCAGGGCTATGCCCGCCAGGAGGCCAGCCTGGCCGAGCTGTTCAAGGCTGAGGGCATCACGGACGCGGAGCGTAAGCTGCTGGCCGAGGTGCAGGAGTTCGGCCGCAAGAGCCGCCCCGAGCTCGATGCCGCCATGAAGGCCGCCGACGATGGCGACACCGTGAGCGCCACGCTGAACCTCATGACCAAGGTCGCACCGCTGGAAGCCGCCTGGCGCGGCAAGCTGGCCGAGCTGATCGAGCTGCAGAACACCTTGAACAGCCAGGCCACGGCGTCCGCCGAGGTCACGCAGAGCCGGGCCCGATGGACGGGCGGCATTCTCGTGCTGCTGGCCATCGGCCTGGGGGCCCTCATTGCCTGGCGCATCACGGCCAGCATCACCGCACCCATCGGCCGTGCCGTGGTGGTGGCCGAGCGCATCGCGCGCGGCGACCTCACCTCGCAGGTGGAAGTGCGCATCCATGACGAGACTGGCCGTCTGCTGGAAGCCATCGCCGCCATGCAGGACCGCTTGCGCAGCCTGGTGGGAGACATCGGCGGGACGGCGGAGTCCATCCTCGTGGCCAGCTCCGAAGTGGCCTCGGGCAACCTTGACCTGAGCCAGCGCACCGAACAGACCTCGCACAACCTTCAGGGCGCCGCCAACGCCCTGGCCGATCTGACGGGCACCGTGTCGCAAAGCGCCGACGCTGCGCGCCAAGCCAACCAGTTGGCCTCTTCGGCTTCGGACGCGGCCACGCGCGGCGGCGAGGTGGTCTCGCAGGTGGTGCGCACCATGGACACCATCAGCGGCAGCTCGCGCAAGATTGCCGACATCACCAGCGTCATCGACGGCATCGCCTTCCAGACCAACATCCTGGCACTCAACGCGGCGGTGGAAGCCGCCCGTGCGGGCGAGCAAGGCCGCGGCTTTGCCGTGGTGGCCAGCGAGGTGCGCAGCCTGGCCGGGCGCGCAGCCCAGGCCGCCAAGGAGATCAAGACGCTGATCGGCGCCAGCGTCGAGCACGTGCAGGAGGGCAGCACCCTGGTGAACCATGCGGGCAAGACCATCGAGGAATTGGTGATGTCCGTGCGCCGCGTGTCCGACATCATGGGCGAGATCACCGCCGCCACACAGGAACAAAGCCAGCGCATCGGGGAAGTCAGCCACTCGGTGGGCGAGCTCGAAGAGATGACGCAGCAGAACGCAGCGCTGGTGGAAGAAGGCGCCGCCGCGGCCGACAGCCTCAAGGAACAGGCCAGCCGACTGACGCAGATGGTGCACACCTTTCGCCTGCAACGCGACCGCACCGACGACCGCGAATGGCAGGGCGCCTCCGAAGCCGTGGCGGCCACGCCCACCCTCGGCCACCGCACGGCCACGGTGGCGGCCTTGCCGCGCGGCTGAAGCAGTCACTGCCGCGCGCGCAAGCGGCCTCGGGCCCACTCCAGCCGCGTGAAGGCGCTGGAAGGTAGCACCGCCCGACCCGCGCGCCTTCATTCACCGAAGCTTGCGAACACAGGCCATCCGCCCCTGGATTCAGGACGCCATCCAGGGCGGTCGGCAGCCGCTCGGCAACGAACGCATTGAGCAGCCGCAAGCGCCGCGGCAGGTGCTGGCGGCAGGGCGCGATCCACTGTCGCGCTCGAGCATCGGCAGGCACGCGTGCCGCTCGAGGTCCTGCGGCGCGGCGGGCGCTCCATGCGCTTCGATGCAGGACGGTGGCGCCACGACGACACGGTGGTTGGCTGCCGGGCGCCGAGCGCCGACCGCACCAAGTGGGGCAGGATTGTGAAGGAATCGGGGACCATGGCCTGAAAGCCTGCGCTGGCAAGCCCATGCCCCGGCCAGCCGCTCTCAGGCAGGCTCGCGCACCAGCGGCACGAGCGCGTCCGCCAGCGGCGCCCGGGCCGATCCGCGCAGCCACACCAGCCCCACGGTACGTGCCGGGCAGGGGGACGGCAGCGGCCAACGCTTCAGCCCCGGGTGGGGCGCACCCACCGTCGCCCAATCGGGCAGCACCGAGACCCCCAGGCCTTCGGCCACCAGCTTGGCGATGTATTCGATGCCGTCGAGCTCGAACTGTGCCCGCGGGCGCACGCCATGCTGGCGCAGGTACTCGTCGGCCAGCTTGCCAGCCACCACGCTGCGGTCGTAGCGGATGAAAGGCTCGCGCGCTGCGGTGATCAACGGGTCGCGTACGCGCAGCTGTGCCGGTGCCAGCAGGATCAGCGGTTCCTGGCGCAGCGGCACCCAGTGGCAGGTTTTGGGCAGAGCGAATGCCGGGTGCACCAGAAGTGCTGCATCCAGTTCGCCCGCCAGCACCTTGGCCAGCAGCGCCGTGGAGGTGCCGGGCTCGATGCGGATCTCGATGTCCTCGTGCGCCTGCCGCCAGCGCAACAGCGCGGGCGGCAGCATGCCCATCAATGCGGTGGGCGTGGCTCCCAGGTGCAGCGGGCCGGCGGGCAGCGCGTTGTCCGACGCTTCGGAGCGCAGGTCGCGCACTTCGCGCAGCAGCGTGCGCGCGCGCACCAGGATGCGGCTGCCGGCCACGGTGGGCTGCACCGTGCGGCCGGCACGGCGCAGCAACTGGCTGCCGATGTCGGCTTCCAGCGCCCGGATCTGCTGCGCCACCGTGGTGGGCGCCAGATCGAGCCTGCGCGCGGCCTCGGCGAGCGATCCCGCCTCCGCGACAGCCACAAAGGTTTCGAGGAAAGCGGTGTCCATGACCACGTATTTTACGTGGTTTGAATATCTATCTGAGTGCTTTTTCTTGTGCTTCGGCGGGCGCAGACTGGCGCCGTCATCACCTATCCTTGATCGGAGAATCCAGTGCCTGCCATCCAGTCCATCGACGTCTGCGTCGCCCGCGTTCCGCTCGACCGCGTCACCTCCTTTTCCAACCGCACTGTGCACGAGCGCCACTACGGGCTGGTGAAGCTGCGCTCCACCGACGGCGTCGAAGGCATCGGCTTTTGCTACATCGGCAGCGCCGCCGGGGAAATTTTCCGAGTCGCCGTGGAGCAGTTGCTCGCTCCGGTACTGCTCGGCCAGGATTCGCTGGCCGTCGAGGGCCTGTGGCAGCGCATGTACCAGGAGGCACTGCTGCAGGGCCGCATGGGCACGGTGATGCGCGCGCTGAGCGCGCTGGACATCGGCCTGTGGGACCTGAACGCGCGCAGCGCCGGCCTGCCCCTGCACAAGTACCTGGGCGCGGTCGACCTGGACACCGTGCCGGCCTATGCCAGCGGCGGCTACTACCTCGACGGCAAGACCGCCGAGATGGTCGGCGAGGAAATGGCCAGCTACGTCGCGCTGGGGTTCAACGCAGTGAAGATGAAGACCGGCCGCTGGGATCCAAAGGGCGAAGAGGCGCGCGTGCGTGCCGCGCGCGAGGCCATCGGCCCCGACGTGGAGCTGATGCTCGACTGCAACAACGGCTGGGTCGACACGGTGCAGGCCATGGAGTACCTGCGCCGCATCGAGCCCTACCACCCCTATTTCATCGAGGAGCCTTTTGGCCCCGACGACATCGAGAGCCACGCACGGCTGGCGCGGCTGACACGCATCCCGGTGGCCACGGCCGAGATCGGCTACGGCCGCTGGTACCACAAGCAGTTGCTGGACATGGGCAGCGCAGCCATCCTGCAAACCGATGCCGCGGTGTGCGGCGGCATCACCGAATGGCGGCGCATCGCCGCCATCGCCGCGGGCTACGGCGTGCAGATGTGCCCTCACTGGTTCCACGACCTGCACGCGCCACTCGTGGCGGCGACACCGAACGCGCGCTACGTCGAATTCTTCTGGGATGACCAGGTGCTGAATTTCCGCCGCCTCGTCGACCGCCAGCTGTCGCACCAGCAAGGCCGCGTGGTGCTGCACCAGTCGCCGGGCCTGGGGTTCGGCTTCGACGAACAGCAAGTCGCCAAATACGGCCGCTGGAGCCGGTGCGGCTGAACGCACCGCCCCCAATAGCAAAGGAGACAACACACCATGCAACGTCGTCAACTCATCCGCCTGCTGGGCGCTGCCGCGCTGCCGGCACTTTCTGCCGCAAGCGCTGCCGCCCAGGCCGCTCTGCCGCGCGGACCGGTGCGCATCGTCGTCGGCTTTCCGCCGGGCGGCGGGACCGACATCCTGGCACGCATCCTCTCGGCGCGGCTCTCCGCACTGTGGGGCATACCCGTGGTGGTGGACAACAAGGCCGGCGCGGCCGGCATGATCGCCGCCGCCGAGGTCGCCAAGGCGGCCCCCGATGGCAATGTGCTGTTGATGGGGCACATCAATGCGCTGGGCATCGCCCCCAGCCTCTACCCGCGCCTGGCCTACTCCGCCGAGCGTGACTTCGCGCCCATCATGCTGGTCGGAAAGACGCCGCAGGTGCTGATGGCCCCGCGCACAGGCCGCACGACCACGCTGGCGGCACTGACCGCGCTGTGCCGCGCCCGGCCCGGGCAGGTGAGCTTCGGCTCGGCCGGCGCGGGTTCCGCCCAGCACCTGGCGCTGGCGCTGTTCGAACAGCGCGTGGGGGTGCAGGTACTGCACGTGCCGTACAAGGGATCCGCGCCAATGGTCACCGACCTGCTGGGCGGCCACGTGCAGTTCGCTTTCGAGGGCATGACCACCGCCATGGGGCTGATCAAGGACGGCAAGGTGGCGGCGCTGGCGCAAACGGGCACGCGGCGCATCGGTGCCTTGCCACAGGTGCCGACGCTGGCGGAGTCGGGCTATTCCGGGTTCGAGGCCAGCATCTGGTTCGGCGTGGTCGGCCCGGCCGCCATGCCCGCTGCCCTGGTGCAGCGCATCAACGCCGACCTCAACCAGGTGCTGGCACAGCCGGAGGTGGTGGCGCGCCTGGCCGAATTCGGTGCCGAAGATGGCGGCGGCACGGCCGAGGCTTTCGGCGACTACATCCGTACCGAGCAGCGCAAGTGGGCGCAGCTGATCCGGGATCGCAAGATCACGGCCGATTCGTGAACAAAGGGACATCCATGGACTTGCAACTCACGGGCCGCACGGCCCTGGTGATGGGCGGCGGTGGCGGCCTGGGCGGCGCGATTGCGCTGGCGCTGGCCGATGAGGGGGCGCGCATCGCGGTGGTCGACGTGGACGCGCAGGCTGCCGCCTCCATCGCCTCAGCGATCACGGCGGCAGGCGGGCATGCCCTGGCCGTGCAATGGGACCTGGCCGACCTGGGCTGCATCGACGCCCGCATGGAGACCATCGAACGGGCGCTGGGCCCGGTGGACATCCTGGTCAACAACACCGGTGGCCCGCCGCCGACCCTGGCGCACGGCCAGGCAGTGGACCTCTGGCGGCGCCACTTCGAGGCCATGGTGCTGTCGGTGATCGCCACCACCGACCGCGTGCTGCCCGGGATGCGCACGCGCCGCTTCGGCCGCGTGATCACCAGCGCCTCGTCGGGCGTGGTGGCGCCCATCCCCAACCTCGGGCTATCGAACGCACTGCGGCTGACCCTCGTGGGATGGTCGAAGACCCTGGCGCGGGAGGTGGGCCGCGACGGCGTCACTTGCAACATCGTGCTGCCGGGGCGCATCGCCACGCGGCGCATCCGCTACCTCGACGGGCAAAAGGCCGAGCGCGAAGGCCGCAGCGTGGAGGCGGTGGCTGCCGAGAGCACCGGGGCGATCCCGCTGGGCCGCTACGGCGAGCCACAGGAGTACGCGGACGCGATCACCTTCCTGGCCAGCCCGCGCGCGGGCTACATCACCGGCTCGACCCTGCGCATCGACGGCGGCCTGATCGCCAGCATCTGAATCCTTTCTTTTCAAAAACTGTCCATGACTTCTTCCATCGAATCCCAGCCACTCGATCCGGCCATCGCCAAGGCGCTCACCAGCATCTCCACCGCCACGCTCACCACGGTGCTGCTCAAGCATGGCCTGCGCAACGTCTGGATGCGCGGCACGCAGCCCTTGTCCCCGGGCCAGCCGCGCCGTGTCGGCCGGGCCTTCACACTGCGCTTCGTGCCGTCGCGCGAGGACCTGGCCACGCCCGCCGCCTGGGCCTCACCGATCTCCACCCGCGCCGCCATCGAGGCCATGCCGGCCGGCTGCATCGCGGTGGTGGGCGCGCTGGGCGTCACCGATGCCGGCATCTTCGGCGACATCCTCTGCGCGCGCATGCAGCAACGCGGGGTGGCGGGGCTGGTGACCGATGGCGTGGTGCGTGACCTGGTCGGCGTGCGCGGCACGAACCTGCCGGTGTGGTGCCGGGGCGTCGCGGCGCCGCCCTCGGTGGCAGGGTTGACCTTCGTCGGCTGGCAGGAGCCGATCGATTGCGGCGGCGTGGCCGTGTTCCCGAACGATGTGGTGGTCACCGACGACGACGGTGCCGTGCTGATCCCGGCGGCCCTGCTCGATGAGGTGGTGCAGGCATCGCAGGCGCAGGAGCAGCTGGAGACCTGGATCATGGGCGAGGTCGAAACCGGCGCAGTGCTGCCCGGCCTCTACCCACCGAACGAACAGAACCAGGCACGCTTCGCGGCGTGGTCTGCCAGGCGCGCGTGAAGGCCAAGGCCGGCACCAAGGCGACCGGCCACTGCCGGGCTCAAGGCAACGGGGAAGCAACGCGTGGTTCGGCCAGCCGCTGGAAGATGCTGGACTGCAGCGCCGCCAGGTCCAGCACGCGCAGGCCGCCGTACTCCACGCGGATGGCTCCCTGTACCTCCAGCGCCGCCAGCGCCTCGTTCACGCGCTGGCGCGACAGGCCCACCAGGTACGCCAGTTCCTGCTGCGTGATGCGCAGCACCTCCCCCACGCCCGGGTACAGCACCGGGTTGAACAGCGCGGCCAGGCTGCGCGCCACGCGCACGTCAGGGTTGTTCAGGCGGTCGATCTCGCGCGCGGCGATGAACTGGCCCAGCCGCTCGTTGAGCTGGTTCATCACGAAGCGGTTGAAGCCGATGGAATGGTCCAGCAGCCAGTGAAAGGTGTCGATCGGCAGGCCCGCCACGATGCTCCTGCGCAGCGCCTGGATGTTGTAGCGGTAGGGTTCGCGCTTCATGGCCGTGCCCTCGCCGAACCAGCCGCCGGGCGGCACGCCGGTGTAGGTCATGGTCTGGCCCTGCGCGTTGTCGCTGCTCATCTTGAGCAGCCCCTCCACCACGCCGAACCAGTAGGTCACGGGCCGGCCCACACGGCAAACGTAGTCGCCAGGCGCCGCATCTCCCACCAGCAGCGCCGCCTCGGCGCGTTCACGCTCGGCGGGCTGCAGCGGCACCAGCCAGGGGATGCTGGCCAGTTCGGCCTCCTTGGGCGGGCGCCGGCGCTGGTGCAGTGACAGATCCTGGTTCATGGGACGCGATGGCGGGGCCGGAGGGGGTGGGGTGCGTGCGGGAATACCACGATGCGAATTGTCGCCGCAACGATAGATTTTCGGCAATCGCCTGCTGATGATGCCGCCCAGGGGCGTGCTTCGACGCCCACCCCGTACATCGAGGAGACACGACAACCATGACATCAGGCGGCATTTCCCTTCAGAATTCAACCCTGCGCCGGCGCACCCTGCTGGCCAGCGCCATCGCACTGCCGCTGGTGCACCCAGGCAGCGCCCTGGCCCAGGAAGGGCCGATCCGCATCGGCCAGTCCACGGCCCTCACGGGGCCCCTGGGCGACCTGGGCTCGGCCATGCACCAGGGTGCCAAGGCGGCCTTCGCCGGCATCAACGCCAAGGGCGGCGTTCATGGCCGTGCCATCGAGCTGACCACACTGGACGACGCCTACGAGGTGCCCAAGGCCCTGGCCAACGTCGACAAATTCCTGGCCGACCCGGGCAACTTCGCCCTCTTCAACTGCATGGGCACGCCCATGATCGAGGCCATGCTGCCCAAGGTGGTCGACAGCGGCATTCCCTTCTTTGCGCCCTTCACCGGCGCACAGCTGAGCCGCACGAAGAACGCGCGCAGCGTGTTCAACATCCGCGCCAGCTATGCCGACGAGGCCGAAAAGCTCGTGCAGCACCTGTCCACCATCGGCATCCAGCGCATCGGCATCGTCTACCAGAACAACTCCTTCGGCAAAGAGGTGTTCACGGCGGCCCAGCAGTCCATGGGGCGGCTCAAGCTGCCGGCCGCTGTCACCGTGACGGTGGAAAACAATGCCTCGGACGCCGGCGCTGCCGCAGCGAAGCTGGCGGGTGTGGACCTCGAGGCCGTCGTGATCGGCCTGGCAGGCAAACCCACGCTGGAGTTCGTGAAGGCCTTCCGTGCCCTCAAGCGCGGTGTGACGCTGTATGCGCTTTCCGTCATGGGCACACCGGCCACGGTGAAGGCGCTCGGGGCCGACGCGACGGGCATGGCCATCTCGCAGGTGGTGCCTCTGCCCTCCAACGTGGTGATGCCCGTGGTGCGCGACTTCCAGGCCGCCTGGAAGGCCTCGGGCGCCACGGCCGAGCCCTCGCACCTGGCGCTGGAGGGCTACCTGAATGCCCGGGTCTTCACCGAGGCCTTGCAGCGCGCCGGCCGCAACCCCACGCGCGCAGCCTTCATCGACGCCACCTGGAACCTCAAGAAGTGGGACCTGGGCGGCTTCGAGGTCAACGCCAGCACGCCGGACCGCAACGCCTCGCGCTTCGTGGAGCTGACCCTGATCGGCCGGGACGGGCGCTTCCTGCGCTGACGCAAGGCCAGCTACTGCGGCGCCACCGCATAGCGGTAGCCACGGAACGACCAGACGGTGCGGCCCTGCTCGATGCGCTCGAGCTTGAGCCCCGGCGCGGCCTGGTCGCCCTCCTGCAGCACCTGGCCGTTGACGATGGCCATGCGGTGCGCGGGATTGCTGGAGTACGTGGCGCCCGTGACCTGCAGCACCGGCAATTGCTCGCGCACCGAGGGGGGTAGCTCGTTCTGCGCGAAAACGGGGCTGTTGGGAGGCGCTGCGGGAGCTGCCGTCGCTGCGGGTACGGCAGCGGTGGCGGGGGCCACTGCTTCACGCCGCACTGCCTCGGTTTCACGGGCGGGCTTTTCGCGCACCGGCTCGGCCACGCGCTTGGGCGCCACCGGCCGAGGCTCCGCCGTGGATGGGACCAGGGGCTGGTTGATTGCAGGCGCTGGCGTTGCGGCAACCGTGGCGACCGCAGGAGCCGGAGCCGGTGCAGCCACGATCGGGGGCAGCATGGGCGCAGGCGCGGGCGTGGGCACAGGGGTGACTGGCGGTGCCACGGCAACACCCCCCCCGTTGCCGGCGGGCGTGGCGGCGGGGCGTTGCATGGCCCACCAGGTTCCGCCCGCAGCCAGCGCAGCGACGGCCACCACCGCCGCGCCGATGACCAGCACATTGCCCGAACCGGGGCGCTCCGCAGGCATTCCGGTCGTGGGCATGGCCTGCGTATGGATGCCCGGCACGGCGCCCCGGCCCCGCTCGGCTTCTGCGCGCCGCAGCGCATCAAGGATGTAGGACATGGGGATCAGGCTCCGGTGCGCAGGCGCGGTTCTTTCACGCCGGCGGCGCGGTTGAGCAGCATGAGGGTCAGGGGACCAGCCCGGCCATCGGGCGTCACGCCCTGGGCCAGCTGGAATCGGTGGATGCGCGACTGGCGCAGCGCAGGCGTCATGGGCCGGCTGCTGGGCCCCAGGCCGCCGGCCGCCTTGGATGCCAGGCGTGCATCGAGCCAGGCCGCTCCTGCCGGGCTTTCGGTGATCTCGCCCTTGTCGGGCATGCCGGGCGGCGCGCGCCACAGCGTGGCCATGTCGCCGCGCCAGACCTGCGCCAGGTCGGCCACCGGCACATGCAGCGTGCGGCCGCCGCTCTCCAGCGTGGCCACCTCCTCGTCGAGGCTGCGCAGCACGGCCGACACGGCGTTGTCGCCCTCCTCCGATGGAAAGAGCGTGAGCAGCACCGGCCGGTCGATCTGGCGGATCAGGTTCAGCCCCGCGCGGCGGTTGCGGTAGCAGCGCAGCCCGTCGCGGGGCAGCGTGGCGCAGGCATCGGAGCCGTCGGGCAGCGTCGCGCCCCAGGCCGTCGCCAGGGCCTGCCAGGCCGATACATCGTTGGATGGCTGCGCCAGCAGGAACTGCTGCAGCCCCGACATGATGGGGGCGGCAGCCGCCGCAGCCAAGGCCGTGGAAGCGGCCGACGCCGGCACGGCAGCATAAGGCGGCGCAGAGGCAGGGGCAGAGGCAGCCGTTGCTGGCGGTGGCGGCGCCGTGCCAGACGCGCTGCGCTGCGGCGCCGCCGCCGCCGGCCTGCTGACGGGCCCCGCAGCACCCGGCGGGCCCTGCAGGGGACGCACGCCCAGGGCCCATCCGGCGGCCGCCACGATGGCCGCTCCGGCCACCACGCCCACCCCGGCCACCGCCCAGCGGGGAAGCAATCCATTCGCCTGGGGCGCGGCGGCAGTACCCGCCGAGGCAGCCACCGGCGCACCGAAGACCTCGCGCGCGGCCCGCTCGACGATGGCCGTGCTGACTTCGCGCATGCCGGCCGCATAGGCTCCGAGCAGCGCGCGGTCGCACAGCAGATTGATGCGCCGCGGTATGCCGCGCGACAGCGCATGCACGCGCCTGAGGGCGCGCCGGCTGAACGGCACGGGGCCCTGCAGCCCTGCCACGGCCAGGCGGTGCGCAATGTACTGCTGCGTCTCCTGCGGGCTCAGCGCATCGAGGTGGAAACGCGCGATCACGCGCTGGGCCAATTGCTCCAGCGAGGGGCGCGCCACCATGCTGCGCAATTCGGGCTGGCCGATGAGGATGATCTGCAGCAGCTTGCGCTCGGCGGTCTCGAGGTTGGTCAGCAGGCGCAGTTGCTCGAGCACGTCGGCCTCGAGGTTCTGCGCCTCGTCGATGATGAGCACGTTGTTGCGGCCGCTGGCATGGGCCGCCAGCAGCGAGGCATTGAGCGGGTCGATGCAGTCCTTGACCGTCTCGTGGCCCGGCACGGCCGCCTTGTGCGGCACGCCGAACTCGTCGCAGATGGAGCGCAGCAACTCGCCCACGGTGAGCTTGGGGTTGAAGATGTAGGCCACGTTGCAGTGCTCGGGGATCTGCTCCAGGAAGCAACGGCACACCGTGGTCTTGCCCGCGCCCACTTCACCCGTGAGCAACACGAAGCCGCCTCCGGCATCCAGCCCGTACAGCAGGTGGGCCAGCGCCTCCCTGTGCCGCTCGCTCATGAAAAGATAGCGCGGATCGGGGGCGATGGAGAACGGCGGGTGCTGGAGACCGAAGAACGGGGCGTACATGCCGTGAGGATACCGCCCCACCGTGAAGTACCCGGCGAAACCCCACCCGCCCACACCGCCAAACGGCCATCCGCAGGGGCTCAGGGTTTCACCCGAGGAGTAGTTTCCCGTAAATTGTCGTCGGCAAGACAAGATGACGTCAAAGTCCGCCCTAGCATCCCTCCATCACGCAGCCACAAGGCCGCGCTCCCGGCTGTCACCGGGCGGACATCCCCTCATTTTTTAGGAACCGGAATGAAGACCACGTTCCCGCAATTGCTGCTCAAGCATGCCGCCGAGCGCCCCACGGCTGCGGCCCTGCGCGAAAAAGAATACGGCATCTGGCAGGCCCACAGCTGGGCCGACCTGGCGCGGCTGGTGGAGCATGTGGCGGCCGGCCTGCACCAGGCGGGGCTGCAGCGCCATGAGCACATGGTGGTGATCGGCGCCAACCGCCCGCGCCTGTACGCGACCATGCTGGCCGCGCAGTCGCTGGGCGCGATTCCGGTGCCGCTGTACCAGGATGCCGTGGGTGCCGAATGCATCTTCCCGCTGAACAACGCCGAGGTGCGCTTTTGCCTGGTGGAAGACCAGGAGCAGGTGGACAAGCTGCTCGAGATCCGCGAGCAGTGCCCACGGATCGCCCGCATCTTCTTCGACGACCCGCGCGGCCTGCGCAACTACCAGGAAGAGGGACTGTCGTCGCTGGATTCGCTGATCGAAGCCGGCAAGGCCTTCACGGCACAGCACCCCCAATGGTTCCGTGAAGAGATCGCCAAGGTCCAGCCCGGTGACGTGGCCGCGATGTTCTTCACCTCGGGCACCACGGGCAACCCCAAGGGCGTGGTGCACACCCACAGCACCCTGCTCGACCGCGCCTCGGCCGGCGCCGAGTTCGACAAGCTCACCGGCAGCGAAGAGGTGCTGGCCTACCTGCCCCCGGCCTGGATCGGCCAGAACATCTTCAGCTACGCGCAGTGGCTGGCCTGTGGCTACGTGGTCAACTGCCCCGAGTCGGCCAGCACCGTCACCATCGACCTCAAGGAAGTGGGCCCGACCTACTACTTCGCACCGCCGCGCATCTTCGAAGGCCTGCTCACCAGCGTGATGATCCGCATGGAAGATGCGGGCACCATCAAGCGCAAGATGTTCCAGGCCTGCATGGCCGTGGCCCAGCGCGTGGGCCCGGCACTCATGGACGGCCTGCAAGTGGGCACGCTCGACCGCATCAAGTACGCCCTGGGCAATCTGCTGGTCTACGGCCCGCTGCGCAACAACCTCGGTTTCTCGCGCGTGCGGGTGGCCTACACGGCAGGCGAGGCCATCGGCCCCGACCTGTTCACCTTCTACCGCTCCATCGGCATCAACCTGAAGCAGCTCTACGGCTCCACCGAGACCGCCGTGTTCGTCTGCCTGCAGCCAGACAACCAGGCGCGCGCCGACACCGTGGGCGTGCCCATCCGCGGTGTGGAGATCAAGGTGGCCGAAAACGGCGAGATCCTCGTCAAGTCCGCCGGCCTGCTCAAGGAGTACTACAAGAACCCCACCGCCACGGCCGAGGTGCTCACGGCCGACGGCTGGTACCACACGAGCGACGCGGGCTTCCTCGACGCGCATGGCCACCTCAAGATCATCGACCGCGTCAAGGACGTGGGCCGCATCAAGGGCGGCACCAACGATGGCGCCATGTTCGCGCCCAAGTACGTGGAGAACAAGCTCAAGTTCTTCCCGCACATCAAGGAAGTCGTCGCCTTGGGCGATGGCCGCGAAAAGGTGTGCGTGATGGTCAACATCGATTTCGACGCCGTGGGCAACTGGGCCGAGCGCCGCAACCTGCCGTATGCCGGCTACACCGACCTGGC
>JAZKEE010000097.1:0-19615 GCA_040387235.1 Pseudomonadota bacterium | reverse complement strand
GTCTTCACGGGGCTGATGGCGGCGGGCATGGATTCGACCCAGTGGCGCACGCGCTCGGCGTCGCCCAGGCGGCTGAACTTGCCGGCAGAGTCGAGGAACACCATGATGACCTTGCGGCCAGCGAACTGGGCCTGCATCACCAGGCAGCGCCCGGCTTCGGAGATGTAGCCGGTCTTTTGCAGGCCGATGTCCCAGGTGGGGTTCTTCACCAGGCCATTGGTGTTGTTGAACTGCAAAGTGCGCGCGCCCAGGGCCAGCTCGTAGCCGGGCGAGGTGGACAGCTCGCGCATCACCGGGTCGCCATGGGCCACGTTGACCAGGGTGGCCAGGTCGCGGGCACTGCTCTGGTTGCGGCTGGACAGGCCCGTGGGCTCGACGTACTTGGTGTCGGTCATGCCCAAGAGGCGCGCCTTGGCATTCATTTGCGCCACGAACACATCCAGGCCGCCGGGGTAGGTGCGACCCAGTGCGTGGGCGGCGCGGTTTTCGCTGGACATCAGGGCCAGGTGCAGCATTTCGCCGCGGGTGAGCGAGGAGCCCACCGTCAGGCGCGAGCGGCTGCCCTTTTCGGTGTCCACGTCGTCCTGGGTGATGGTCAGCTGCTCATCCATGGGCAGCTTGGCCTGCGAGATGATGAGGCCGGTCATGAGCTTGGTGAGCGATGCGATCGGCAGAACGGCGTGGTCGTTCTTGCTGAGCAGCACTTCATGCGTGTCCTGGTCGATCACCAGGGCCACGCTGGACTTGAGGTCCAGGGGATCATTGACTTCGTGCAGGCCCGCCAGCTGGCCAAAGGACGGCTTGGCAGGAATGAAGGCCACGCGGGTCGCGGCCTTGGAGATCCTGGCGGTGACACGCACCGGCTTGGCGGCAACGGCGGCCTTGCGCGGGCCGGCGGACTTGGAGGCGGTGGCGGACGCCAGCTGCTTCTTGGCGGGCGCCTTCTTGCGCTCGTTGGCGTGTGCCATGGGCGACGCGAGCGCCGCACTCACAACAACAAAGCCCAGAAGTTGGAAAAAACGGTTCATTGCGGTGCTGCGGCCATGGTGCATCAAAGTGCTCCAAAGGGTAAGAAGTGTGGGCCAGTGTACAGAATCAAAAAAAGTCGCGCAAGATCAAGACCTTGCGCGACTTTCCAAGAAAGTGAATGAATTATAAATTCAACGCTTATCCCTGTGCAGCCACCCGGTCAGCTTTACTTTGTAATTTGTTCAACGCGCTGAGGTAGGCCTTGGCTGACGCGACCACGATATCGGGGTCAGCGCCCACTCCGTTGACCACGCGGCCGCTGTTCTGCAGGCGCACGGTGACCTCGCCCTGGCTCTCGGTAGAGCCGCTGATGGCGTTGACGGAATACAACACCATCTCGGCGCCACTCTTGACGTGGGACTCGATGGCCTTCAGGGAGGCGTCCACCGGGCCATTGCCCTCGGACTCGCCGCGCACCTCGTGGCCATCCACCGTGAAGACGATGCGCGCACGGGGCTGCTCGCCGGTCTCACTCTGCTGGAACAGCGAGACGAAGCCGTACTGCTCCTTCTCGGCCGTCACGCTCTCGTCGCTGACCAGGGCCAGGATGTCCTCGTCGAAGATCTCGCTCTTGCGGTCGGCCAGCTCCTTGAAGCGGGTGAAGGCACTGTTGACCTCGGTCTCGCTCTCCAGGCTCACGCCCAGCTCCTGCAGGCGCTGCTTGAAGGCGTTGCGGCCGCTCAATTTGCCCAGCACGATCTTGTTGGCGCTCCAGCCCACGTCTTCGGCGCGCATGATTTCGTAGGTATCGCGGGCCTTGAGCACGCCGTCCTGGTGGATGCCGCTGGCGTGGGCGAAGGCGTTGGCGCCGACCACGGCCTTGTTCGGCTGCACCACGAAGCCGGTGGTCTGGCTGACCATGCGGCTCGCCGCCACGATGTGCTTGGCATCGATGTTCAGGTCCAGGTCGAAATAGTCGCGGCGCGTCTTGATGGCCATGACGACTTCTTCGAGCGAGCAGTTGCCGGCGCGCTCGCCCAGGCCGTTGATGGTGCATTCGACCTGGCGGGCACCGCCGATCTTCACGCCGGCCAGCGAGTTGGCCACGGCCATCCCGAGGTCGTTGTGGCAGTGCACGGACCAGATGGCCTTGTCGCTGTTGGGAATGCGCTCGCGCAGCGTCTTGATGAAGTTGCCGTACAGCTCGGGGATGGCGTAGCCCACGGTGTCGGGCACGTTGATGGTGGTGGCGCCTTCGGCGATCACCACTTCGAGCACGCGGCACAGGAAGTCCGGGTCGCTGCGGTAGCCGTCTTCGGGGCTGAACTCGATGTCGGCCACGAGGTTGCGCGCAAAGCGCACCGACTGGCGCGCCTGCTCGAGCACCTGCTCGGGCGTCATGCGCAGCTTCTTTTCCATGTGCAGCGCCGAAGTGGCAATGAAGGTATGGATGCGCGCGCTGTTGGCGCCCTTGAGCGCCTCGGCCGCGCGCGAGATGTCGCGGTCATTGGCGCGCGAGAGCGAGCAGATCGTCGAGTCCCTGATGGTGTTGGCAATCGCCTGCACCGCCTCGAAGTCACCGTTGGAGCTGGCCGCAAAACCCGCCTCGATCACGTCCACCTTCAGGCGCTCGAGCTGGCGCGCGATGCGCAGCTTCTCGTCCTTGGTCATGGAGGCACCGGGCGACTGCTCGCCGTCGCGCAAGGTGGTGTCGAAAATGATGAGTTTGTCGGCCATGGGGTTCTCCTGGTATTGATGGTGGGGTGGTCCGCAACGCTGAATTCTGGCGCCCAAAGCAAAAGGCCCGTTGCGGGTGCATACGGGCCTTTGTGGAAAACGTGTGCGCGTGCGCCTACCGTCTCCGCCCGTGGGGAGCTAGCAGTAGGATCGCAATGGCCAACGTGTTCATGCCTTCCAATGTAGCACAAAGTGCCCGCGGGCATTCATTTGTGCAGGCCGCGCTCGTCGGGCTCGTCGGTGGAGGTGCTGATCACGCTGCTGTGCTGCCCCTTGGCCTTGCGCCAGGCGTACACGCCGTAGCCGCTCAGGCCATACAGCACAAACACACTGAACAGCATGATGGGCGGCGAGATGTTGATGACGGCTATGCCCAGCGCGATCAGCACGATCACGACGAAGGGCACGCTCTTTTTCATCTGGATGTCCTTGAAGCTGTAGAACGGCACGTTGGTCACCATGGTGAGGCCGGCGTACAGCGTGAAGGCGAACATGATCCAGGTGACCTGGTTCCAGGTGAGCCAGGTGTCCATGCCGCGTTGCACGCCGAGCTCGGTCATGAGCCAGATGAAGCCGGCCACCAGCGCGGCCGCAGCGGGCGACGGCAGGCCCTGGAAGTAGCGCTTGTCCACCACGCCCGTGTTCACGTTGAAGCGCGCCAGGCGCAGCGCAGCGCAGGCGCAGTAGACGAAGGCCGCAATCCAGCCCCAGCGGCCCAGGCCCTTGAGCGACCACTCGTAGGCGATGAGCGCGGGTGCAGCGCCGAAGGACACCATGTCCGACAGCGAGTCCATCTGCTCACCGAAAGCGCTTTGCGTGTTGGTCATGCGGGCGACGCGGCCGTCCAGGCTGTCGAGGACCATGGCGCAGAACACGCCCACCGCCGCCCGGTCGAAGCTCCCGTTCATGGCCATCACGATGGAATAGAAGCCCCCGAACAGCGCCGCCAGCGTGAACAGGTTGGGCAGGATGTAGATGCCCTTGCGCCGCTTGCGCACCATCACGCCAGAACCGTCGGCGGAATCCTTGCCGTCATGCATCGAACAAATCTCCATCGCCAGGCCAGCCGGCGTGAACAGCTATCAAAATTATAGTAATCGGCACCCGCGCCACCCGGCGCATGGCACCCCCTCCGAGAGAACCGAAGGCGCAGTGTAGCTGCACCGGCATGTGCACGAGTCGTGAGCCTGTTAACAATTCATTACGCACAGCCGCACGGTTGCCCGTGGGCGGCATCCAGAGCCCGACCCGGCAACGAAAAAGGCCACCGAAGTGGCCTTTGGGATCGTGTACGCGGTGCGCAGGATCGCAAGATCAGTTGCGGGTCTGGTCGACCAGCTTGTTCTTGGCGATCCAGGGCATCATGGCGCGCAGCTTGCCACCCACCACTTCGATGCTGTGGTCGGCAGTGTTGCGGCGGCGCGCGGTCATGCTTGGGTAGTTCAGGCGGCCTTCCTGGATGAACATCTTGGCGTACTCGCCGCTCTGGATGCGCTTCAAGGCATTGCGCATGGCAACGCGCGACTGCTCGTTGATGACTTCGGGGCCGGTCACGTACTCGCCGTACTCGGCGTTGTTCGAGATCGAGTAGTTCATGTTGGCGATGCCGCCTTCGTAGATCAGGTCCACGATGAGCTTGAGCTCGTGCAGGCATTCGAAGTAGGCCATTTCAGGGGCGTAGCCGGCTTCGACCAGGGTTTCGTAACCCATCTTGATCAGCTCGACGGCACCGCCGCACAGCACGGCCTGTTCGCCGAACAGGTCGGTCTCGGTTTCTTCCTTGAAGTTGGTCTCGATGATGCCGGCCTTGCCGCCACCGTTGGCCATGGCGTAGGAGAGGGCCAGATCACGGGCTTTGCCGGTCTTGTCCTGGTGCACCGCCACCAGGTGGGGCACGCCGCCGCCCTGGGTGTAGGTGTTGCGCACGGTGTGGCCTGGGGCCTTGGGAGCGACCATCCACACATCCAGATCGGCGCGGGGCACGACCTGGTTGTAGTGCACGTTGAAGCCGTGGGCGAAGGCCAGCGAAGCGCCTTGCTTGATGTTGGGGGCCACGTTGTTGGTGTAGACCTCGCCGATCTGCTCGTCGGGCAGCAGGATCATGACCACATCGGCGGCCTTGACTGCGTCGTTGACTTCCATCACGTTCAGGCCGGCCTTGCCGACCTTGTCCCACGAGGCACCGCCCTTGCGCAGGCCGACCACGACCTTCACGCCGCTGTCGTTCAGGTTCTGTGCATGGGCGTGGCCCTGCGAGCCGTAGCCGATGATGGCAACGGTCTTGCCCTTGATCAGGCTCAGGTCACAGTCTTTGTCGTAGAAAACTTTCATGGGTCGCTCCGGTTGAAATGCGTTGTTTGGGTTGAAAAATAAACAGTCGATTGTCTTACATCGGATTTGGATTCGGCCGGATGGCTAGGCGGGGAGCCGCAGACAGTGCTTTGGCACGGCAAGGCTGCCCAACAACGCTAGCCGGTCGAAGGCAAATCCGTCACACGCGCAGGATTCGCTCGCCGCGGCCGATGCCGCTGGCACCGGTGCGCACGGTTTCCAGGATCGCCGTGCGGTCGATGGCCTGCAGGAAGGCATCGTTCTTGGACTGGTCGCCGGTGAGCTCGATGGTGTAGCTCTTCTCGGTCACGTCAATGATGCGGCCGCGGAAGATGTCGGCCATGCGCTTCATCTCCTCGCGCTCCTTGCCCACGGCGCGCACCTTCACCATCATGAGCTCGCGCTCGGTGTAGGCGCCTTCGGTGAGGTCGACCACCTTGACCACTTCGATGAGGCGGTTCAGGTGCTTGGTGATCTGCTCGATCACATCGTCGGAGCCCGTGGTCTGGATCGTCATGCGCGACAGCGATGGATCCTCGGTGGGCGCCACGGTGAGCGATTCAATGTTGTAGCCACGGGCAGAGAACAGGCCCACGACGCGCGACAGCGCACCGGGTTCGTTCTCCAGCAAAACGGCAATGATGTGTTTCATGATGAAGACATTCCTCTTTTCGCTGCCCTCCCCTGCGCACGGTAATGCGCAGGCTCGGCAGACAATAGATTCGTCGAAGTGAAGCTATCGGACTGATAGCAGGAGATTGGCCTGCAGCAATCGCAATCGCAATTGACGCTTGCTGCAGGCCGCAGCGGGAGCCGAAGGCCTGTGTTTACAGGTCCTCGGAGCCCAGCAGCATTTCGGTGATGCCCTTGCCGGCCTGCACCATCGGGAACACGTTCTCGGTGGGGTCGGTGCGGAAGTCCATGAACACCGTGCGGTCCTTGAGCTTGCGCGCTTCGCGCAGCGCGGGCTCGACGTCCTTGGGGTGCTCGATGAGCATGCCCACGTGGCCATAGGCCTCGGCCAGCTTCACGAAGTTGGGCAGCGCATCCATGTAGCTGTGGCTGTAGCGGCCGGAGTACTCGATCTCCTGCCACTGGCGCACCATGCCCAGGTAGCGGTTGTTCAGCGAGCAGATCTTGATCGGAGTGTTGTACTGCAGGCAGGTCGACAGCTCCTGGATGTTCATCTGCACCGAGCCTTCGCCCGTGATGCAGAACACCTCGGCCTCTGGCTTGGCCAGCTTGATGCCCATGGCGTAGGGAATGCCCACGCCCATGGTGCCCAGGCCGCCGGAGTTGATCCAGCGGCGCGGCTCGTCGAAGCGGTAGTACTGGGCTGCCCACATCTGGTGCTGGCCCACGTCGGACGTGATGTAGGTGTCCACGTCCTTGGTCATGTTCCACAACGTTTCCACCACGTACTGGGGCTTGATGACGTCGGGACTGCCCATGCTGTACTTCAGGCAGTCGCGCTTGCGCCAGCCCTCGATGGTGTCCCACCAGGCAGCCAACGCGCCGGCGTCGGGCCGGGTGCTGCTCTCGCGGATCATGGAGATCAGCTCGGTGAGCACGTCCTTGACGTCCCCGACGATCGGGATGTCGACCTTCACGCGCTTGGAGATGCTCGACGGATCGATGTCCACGTGGATGATCTTGCGATCGTTCTGCGCGAAGTGCTTGGGGTTGCCGATCACTCGGTCGTCGAAGCGCGCGCCCACGGCCAGCAGCACGTCGCAGTTCTGCATGGCGTTGTTGGCTTCGATGGTGCCGTGCATGCCCAGCATGCCCAGGAACTTGCGGTCCGACGCGGGGTAGGCCCCCAGGCCCATCAGCGTGTTGGTGACCGGATAGCCCAGCATGTCCACCAGCGTGCGCAGCTCGTTGGTGGCATTGCCCAGCAGCACGCCGCCGCCGGTATAGATGTAGGGGCGCTTGGCGGCCAGCAGCAGTTGCAGCGCCTTGCGGATCTGGCCGCTGTGGCCCTTGCGCACGGGGTTGTACGAGCGCATTTCGACGCTCTGGGGGTAGCCGGTATAGGCCGCCTTCTTGAAGGACACGTCCTTCGGGATATCGACCACCACAGGGCCGGGGCGGCCGGTGCGGGCGATGTGAAAGGCCTTCTTGAGCGTGATGGCCAGGTCGCGCGGGTCCTTGACCAGGAAATTGTGCTTGACGATGGGGCGCGTGATGCCGACGGTGTCGCACTCCTGGAAGGCATCGAGCCCGATGGCGGGCGTGGGCACCTGGCCGGAGATGATCACCATGGGGATCGAATCCATGTACGCCGTGGCGATGCCGGTGACGGCATTGGTCAGGCCGGGGCCCGAGGTGACCAGGGCGACGCCGACTTCGCCGGTGGCGCGGGCATAGCCATCGGCGGCGTGCACGGCCGCCTGCTCGTGGCGCACCAGCACGTGCTGGATGGTGTCCTGCTTGTAGAGCGCGTCGTAGATGTACAGAACCGCGCCGCCAGGGTAGCCCCAGATGTACTGGACGTTTTCGGCCTGGAGCGACTTGACCAGGATCTCGGAACCCATGAGGTCCTGCGAGCCGGAGGCGGAGGGGGTGTTGTTGCCCTGCGAAGCAGCGGCTGCCGAGGTGAGCTCGGCCTTGGAGATTTCCATGATCAACCTTTGTGAATTTCTCTGACGAAAAACCTTGGGTGCTCCTTGCATGGACTCTTGTGAAGCCAGCTTGGAACTTGAGGCCAAGGACATTGGCGGGATGATTACCGCGCCGGACCGTGACCCGTTTGCCTTTTGAATTGCAGCCCCAATTATCGCACTGCAACACGCGCAAATGCACACCGCGTCTAAAAAAACACCAGGGGATGCGATAATCGGCGGCTGCACTCCTCTGCAAAGAGGTCCTGCACCTGTTGTTGGGGCGCCGCACTGGCGTGCACTTACAACATCCCATTCCCGGGCTGACCCGTCTTGGCAACCGAACAAGAACTCTCCGACTTCCTCAAAAGTGTAGAAAAGCGCGCGTTCAAGCGCTCGGTCTACCACGTCCGCAATGAGGAAGCGGCCCTGGACATCGTGCAGGACAGCATGCTCAAGCTGGCCGAACACTATGGGGACAAGCCGGCGGCCGAGCTGCCCATGCTGTTCCAGCGCATCCTCTCCAACAGCACTTTGGACTGGTTTCGGCGCCAGAAGACGCGCAATGCACTGTTTTCGAGCATGAGCGACTTCGAAGGGCCCGGAGAAGATGGCATGGATTTTGATCTGCTGGAGGCGTACTCCGGCCCGGACGACGGGGACAAGGCCGAGAGTGCCGAAGACCTGACCCGCAGGGCCCAGACCTTCCGGCAGATCGAGGCGGAAATAGAAGAATTGCCAGCACGTCAACGGGAAGCCTTCCTCATGCGTTACTGGGAAGAAATGGATGTATCAGAAACGGCAGCCGCCATGGGTTGTTCGGAAGGCAGTGTGAAGACGCACTGTTTTCGTGCCATACAAACCCTCAGCAAGGCACTGAAAGCCAAAGGAATAGAACTGTGAACACCGTACCGACCCTCTCCCAGGAAGCTGCAGCAGAACGATTTGCCCGCCGCGTATCGGCGCGGCTGACGGACGGCTCGCAGGATCTGCCTTATGACATTTCGGAGCGCCTGCGCGCATCGCGCATGCAGGCACTGGCCCGGCGCAAGGTGCTGGCCCCCGTGCGCGCACCGGCCAGGGCCACCGCCCCGGTGGTGCTGGCCGGCGGCTCCTCGGCCAGCCTCGGCGCTGGCGGCAGCGAAGGCAACAGCTGGTGGAATGCCCTGGTGTCCGCCGTGCCGCTGATCGCTCTGGTGGTGGGCCTGTTCTTCATCAGCACGGTGCAGGACGAATTCGGTGCCAACGAGATTGCCGAAGTCGATGCCGCCCTGCTGACCGATGAACTGCCTCCAGAAGCCTACTCCGACCCGGGATTTGTCCAGTTCCTCAAGACGGCAGCGCAGAATCACTGATTTGGCCCACTGCCCGATGCATGCATAAAGGACTTCCCTACGCCCCCCCACCACTGCCAGCCATCGTGCTGGCTTTGGCGCTTCTGGGCGCGCTGGGCGCCATGGCCGTGACGGTGGTGCAGCAGGTGGGCATGGCGCCCGCCACCTTGCTTCCGTCCGCCGCCACGCGCCCCACGCCCACGGCCGCAACGGCACTGCGCCCTTCCGGCAGCGCCACCGCCCTGCCCTCCGAAGGCCTGGCCGATGTGGCCGCAGGTCCGGGCTGGGAAACGCTGAACACCCGGCAGAAACTCGCGCTCTACCCGCTGGCCGAACGCTGGGCACTGATCAGCGAGGTACAAAAGCGCCGCTGGCTGGCGCTGGCGGTGAACTTTCCGGAGCTGCCCGAGGAGGAGCAGGCCAAGCTGCACAGCCGCATGACCGAATGGGCCAGCCTGAGTGCACAGCAGCGCAGCCAGGCGCGCCTGAACTACGCCAGCACCAACCGCCTGGCCCGGGACAACAAGCTTGCCCAGTGGGAGGCCTACCAGGCCCTGACGGCCGAGGAGCGCGACCTGCTGGCCGCCACGGCCCCACCCAACCCCCAGGGCGCGGCGACCGCGCTGCGCCTGGTATCCCCGCGCAAACTGGCGCAGGTGCCGGCCGCCACGCAGGCCAATCCCCTGCGCCCCAATGCGCCCAAGATCCCCCCGGTGACCGACCACGGCCCGCGCCTGGCCATGCCGGTACCCGCCGCAGTGCCCGCTTCGGAGGCCTCGGCCTCCAACCCTGCCAGCTCCGTGGTGGTGGAAACAGCCCCCGTGGCCGTGCCCACCGCCGTGCCTGCGGCGCTGCCACCGCTGGCGCCCGCGGGCTCCGACCCGGCAGCTCCCGCAGCACCGCCCAGCGCCGACAATTCCGGCCTGTACCCCAACAACTGACGGCGCCTGCCGCGCCGATCCTGCAGCCCGGAATGTCCGCATCCCCCACTCCCAGCACACCCCAGGCGGACATGGCGCCCCCGGCCACGGCACCCGCTGCCACGCCCAGCCTCATGCGCCGCATGGCCTGCTGGCTGTACGAGGGCATGCTGATGTTCGGCGTGGTCTTCATCGCCGGCTACCTGTTCGGCACCCTGAGCCAGACACGCAACGCCATGGACAACCGCCACGCGCTGCAGGCTTTTTTGTTCGTGGTGTTCGGCATCTACTTCACGTGGTTCTGGGCCAAGGGCCAGACCCTGGCCATGAAGACCTGGAACATCCGCGTGGTGGACCGTGCAGGCCAGCCCATCAGCCAGCCGCGCGCCCTGCTGCGCTATGTGCTCAGCTGGCTGTGGTTCTTGCCGCCGCTGGCCGCCGTGTCACCGTTCGCGCTCTCGGGCGGGGAGACCACGGTCCTGGTCATCGGCTGGGTGGCCGTATGGGCCATTCTGGCGCGCTTCCATCCGGAGCAGCAGTTCTGGCACGATGCACTGGCCGGCACCCGCCTGGTGCACTTCGAGCACCGCAAGAAGTAAACCCGCGCCGGCCTCTTAAGCCTGCCGTCACAACACTGCGCGAGAATCGCGGTTTTTCCCTCCATGTCCACACCCCAGCCCACTGCCCCCGCCAATCCCCAGAAAGCCCGCACGGGCCTGAACCGCATCTGGCACGCGGCCGGCTACTCCCTGGAAGGCCTGCGCGCCGGCTGGGATGAGAAGGCCTTTCGCCAGGAAGCGATTGCCGCCATCGTGCTGCTGCCCGTCTCGCTGTGGCTGGGGCGCAGCTGGGTGGAGGTGGCGCTCTTGGCCGGCTCGGTGGTGATCGTGATGATCGTCGAGTTGCTCAACACCGGCATCGAGACCGCCATCGACCGCATCGGGCCCGAATGGCACGACCTGTCCAAGCGCGCCAAGGACATGGGCAGCGCAGCGGTGCTGCTGGCCCTGCTGCTGTGCGGGGGCATCTGGGCAGGCGCAATTTTTCAGAGGATCGCGCATGGCTGAACCGGCTTTTTCCATCTGCGTGTACTGCGGCTCGCGCCCCGGCGAGAACGAGGCCTATGCCCGGTCGGCCACGGCCGTGGGTACATGGATCGGCGCGCACGGCGGGCAACTGGTCTATGGCGGCGGGCGCAGCGGCCTCATGGGTACCGTGGCCGAAGCCACGCGGCAGGCCGGCGGCCGCGTGGTGGGCATCATCCCCCAGGCCCTGGTGGACAAGGAGCTGGCCAACCGCCAGTGCGACGAGCTGCACATCGTGCAGACCATGCATGAGCGCAAGGCCATGATGGCCGAGCGCAGCGACGCCTTCATCGCCCTGCCCGGCGGCATCGGCACCTTCGAGGAACTGTTCGAGGTATGGACCTGGCGCCAGCTGGGCTACCACGACAAGCCCCTGGGCCTGCTCAACGTGGCCGGCTACTACGACGGCCTGCTGGCTTTTCTGAACCACGGCGTGGCCAGCGGCTTCATGGGTGAATGGCAGATGGGCCTGCTGCACACCGGCAGCGACACGCCGGCACTGCTGCAAACGCTGGTGGAACAGGCCGGCAACAACGCCCGCCAGATTCCGCTGCGATCAGTGATCTAAGCCATGCGGCCGCGCATTGCGCGTGGCCAGCCGATTGGCGGGCAGTGCACTGCCCGCAAATCGGCATCAAACAGCCGCGTCGTCCAGGTCGCCGGTGCGGATGCGCACCGTGCGCTCGACAGCGGTCACGAAGATCTTGCCGTCGCCGATCTTGCCGGTGCGCGCCACGTTGACGATCGCGTCCACGCAGCGGTCCACGTCCTCGGACTTGACGACGACCTCGACCTTCACCTTGGGCAGGAAATCCACCACGTACTCGGCGCCACGGTACAGCTCGGTGTGGCCCTTCTGGCGGCCGAAGCCCTTGACCTCGGTGACGGTCAGGCCCGTCACGCCGCACTCGGCCAGGGCTTCGCGGACTTCTTCGAGCTTGAAAGGCTTGATGACGGCGGTGATCATTTTCATGGTGGCTCTCCTGTGGATGTCAAAAATGGGGTCTCTGGATCAAGGCTCAGGCCGTCGGCGCTGCATCAAGCTCTGAAACTGTTGGTGATAGGGTAACGCCAATCCTTGCCGAAGCTGCGGCGCGTAACGCGAATCCCTACGGGCGCCTGCTGGCGCTTGTACTCGTTGATCTTGATGAGCCGGGTCACGCGCTCCACGTCGGCGCGCGCAAAGCCGGCGGCGATGATGGATTCGATGGGTTCGTCGTTCTCCATGTAGCGCGAGACGATGGCGTCCAGCACGTCGTAGGGCGGCAGGCTGTCCTGGTCCTTCTGGTCGGGGCGCAGTTCGGCACTCGGGGGGCGGGTGATGATGCGCTCGGGAATGGGGCCTGCGCCCGTGCCGTAGGGGTCGTGGGCATTGCGCCAGCGCGCCAGCGCGAACACGGTGGTCTTGGCCACATCCTTGATGACCGCAAACCCGCCGGCCATGTCGCCGTACAGCGTGCAGTAGCCGGTGGACATCTCGCTCTTGTTGCCCGTGGTCAGCACGATGGAGCCGAACTTGTTGGACAGCGCCATGAGCAGCGTGCCGCGAATGCGCGCCTGCAGGTTCTCCTCGGTCGTGTCCTCGGCCAGGCCTGCGAAGTCGCTGGCCAGCGCGGCCTTGAAGGCCTCGAACTGCGGCTTGATGGAAATCTCGCCGTAGCGCACGCCCATGCGGGCCGCCATGTCGCGCGCGTCGATCCAGCTGATGTCGGCCGTGTAGGGCGAAGGCATCATCACCGTGCGCACCTTGTCCGCACCCAGCGCATCCACCGCGATCGCCAGCACCAGGGCCGAGTCGATACCGCCCGACAGGCCCAGCAGCACGCCGGGGAAACGGTTCTTGCCCACATAGTCGCGCACACCCGTCACCAGTGCATCCCACAGATCGGCCTCGGCGCTGCGCAGCGGGGCGATGTCTCCCTGGAATGCCGGCGGCGTGGTGCCGTTGCCCGCTTGCACCTGCACGGTGAACAGCGCTTCCTCGAAACCGGGCGCGCGTGCCGCCACGGTGCCATCGGCCCCCAGGGCGAAGGAGCGGCCCTCGAACACCACCTCGTCCTGCCCGCCCACCAGGTGGGCATAGACCAGGGGCAGCCCCGTTTCCTGCACGCGCTCGCGCATGGTCTGCTCGCGCTCGGCGCTCTTGCCCAGATGGAAAGGCGAGGCATTGATCACCGCCAGCAGCTGTGCACCGGCGGCTGCGGCGTCGCGCGCGGGCCCAGCGAACCAGGCGTCCTCGCAGACCAGCAGGCCCACACGCAGGCCAGCCACCTCGAACATGCAGGAAGCCTGCCCGGCCACGAAGTAGCGGCGCTCGTCGAACACCTGGTAGTTGGGCAGCTCGCGCTTGGCATAGGTCTGCTCCACCACGCCATCGCGCAGCACGCTGGCGGCGTTGAAGCAGGCGCTGAAGGCCGGGGCACCGTCACGCACGGCCTGGGGATGCCCGAGCACGATGGCCAGGCCTTTCAACCCCGCAGTCTCACGGGCCACGGTTTTCACGGCATCATCGCAGGCAGCGATGAAGGCCGGGCGCAGGAACAAGTCCTCCGCCGCGTAGCCGCAGATCGCCAGCTCGGGCGTGAGCAACAACTGCGCACCCTGGGCATGGGCGTCCCGCGCCGCGGCAATGATCTTTTGCGCATTGCCGGGCATGTCGCCCACCACGAAATTGAGCTGCGCTGTGCAAATGGAGAGCGTCATGGAACTGGAGAAGGCCCCTGGGGCCAGGTTGAAGACAACCACCACCGCAGGCCCGCGAGCCGCCGCAGACCGCCGTCTGGCGGTGCAATGCGGGCCACTGGGCACACATGGCTGAAGAAGCACACATTATCGCCCGCGTGCTGGCTTCCCCGCAGGAGGTGGACGCCAATGCCTGGAACGGCCTGCTGGCTTTGCAGAGCCACCCCACGCCCTTTCTGCGCCACGAATACCTCGCGGCCCTGCACGAGAGCGGCAGCGCCACGCCCAAGCGTGGCTGGACACCCCGCTTCATGACGCTGTGGGAAGGCGACACATTGCTGGCCGCCTGCCCGCTCTACCTCAAGAGCCATTCGTATGGCGAGTACGTCTTCGACTGGGCCTGGGCCAGCGCCTACGAACAGCACGGCGTGCCCTACTACCCCAAGGCCACCATCGCCGTGCCGTTCACTCCCGTGCCCGGCACCCGCCTGATGGCGCGCGACGACGAGAGCCGCGCATTGCTCGTGCAGGCCGTGTGCCAGTGGTGCGAGAGCCAGGGCGTGTCGTCGGTGCATGTGCTGTTCGCCAGTGGCGATGACGTGAAGACCAGCGCTGAAGAAGGCCTGATGCTGCGCCATACGGTCCAGTTCCACTGGAAGAACGTGGCCCCCACGCTCGGCACTGGCGTGTCCTCGCTGCCCCCCAAAGGGGTGCTCGCCGCCTTGGGGCGGCCCGACGCCGGCTCGGCCCCGCCCCACTGTGGCATCGAAGGTACACCGGCCCGCTACGCCAGCTTCGACGGCTTCCTCGCCAGCCTGGCCCAGGACAAGCGCAAGAAGATCCGCCAGGAGCGCAGACGCGTCGCCGAGGCGGGCGTGACGTTCCGCTGGTCGCGTGGCGCCGACATCCGCCCCGCCGACTGGGATTTCTTCTATCGCTGTTATGAGCGCACCTACCTGGAGCACGGCAACCCGCCCTACCTCACGCGCGACTTCTTCGCGCGCATGGCGCAGACCATGCCCGAGGCCTGGCTGCTGTTCATCGCCGAGAAGGATGGCCACCCCATCGCCAGCAGCCTGATTGCGCTGGGGAACGAGGGCAATGGTGACGGCACGGACGGACTCGTCGCCTATGGCCGTTACTGGGGGGCGCTGGAGCGCGTGGACTGCCTGCACTTCGAGGCCTGCTACTACCAGCCGCTGCAGTGGTGCATCGACCATGGCGCCCAGCGCTTCGAGGGCGGCGCCCAGGGCGAGCACAAGATGGCCCGCGCGTTACTGCCCGTGCAGGCCAGCAGCGCCCACTGGATTGCCCATCCGGCCTTTGCCGAAGCCGTGGAGCGCTTTCTGGAGCGTGAGGGCCAGGGGGTGGAGGGCTATCTGGAGGAATTGCAGGGGCGCAGTCCGTTCAGGCATGGGTGAGGTATCTGGCGGATATCAATTCGCCTCGCTGCCCGGGTCAGCATGGTGCGGACCATCGGCATGCCCATCCGGTTCTGCGGCATCGTGCGCACCCACACCTGCGACCGAGCCCACCGCCAAAACCCCGAAAAACCAGCCCAGCGATCCGAGCCCCGTACTTAGGCCAAGCACCACGGCACCTGAAGCAGCGAGCGACCAGTCATGGACATGCGGGCCGCAGACCATGGCCCCGCCTATCGCGCCAAGCGCCAAACCACCCCACAGTCCGCGCTCGCGGTAGCGTCGCAGCAAATCAGCGCCGGCGCGCGGGTTGAGCGGGGCTTGCATGGTTGTCCTTGTCGCAGCGTTGAGAGGGTTTATCCACGATCCGCGTTGACCAGTCAAACTACCACTAGCCCTCACGGGTTGGAAACCGCGCCATCTGCGCCCTGCCCCCGCACAAAATCCACAAACGCCCGCAGCGGCGCCGGCAGGTAGCGCCGCCCGGAGTAGTAGAGAAACGGCCCTGAAAAAGGCCGGGCCCAGTCCCCCAGCACCGGCACCAGCGCCCCACTGTCGAGATGGGGCTGCAGCCAGCCTTCGAACATGTGGATGACGCCGCAGCCCGCGAGCGCCGCCTCCACCGCCAGGTCCACACCGCCCGAGATGCGCACGATCAACGGGCCTAAGGGGTCCACGACGACCACCTCGCCATCGCGCTCGAACTCCCAGGTGGGCATGGTGCCGCTGGCAAAACGGCCACGCAGGCAGGCGTGCTGCATGAGGTCGCGCGGGTGTTCTGGCCGGCCGCGCGCGGCCAGGTAGGCGGGCGATGCGGCCGTGGCCATGCGCTGCCAGCGCGGACCGATGGGGATGGCGATCATGTCCTGCTCAAGCCGCTCGTCGTAGCGGATGCCGGCGTCGCAGCCCTCGGCCAGGATGTCGACGAAGCCCTCCTCCACCACCACATCCAGGCGGATGTCGGGGTAGGCCGCCAGGAACGGCGGCACGACGGCGGGCAGCACCAGGCGCGCAGCGCTGGCGGGCACGTTGAGCCGCAGGGTGCCGGCAGGCCGGTCACGAAAGCCGTTGACCACGTCGAGCGCGGCCTCCACCTCGCCGAGCGCCGGGCCCAGGCGTTCGAGCAGGCGCGCGCCGGCCTCGGTGGGCGCCACGCTGCGCGTCGTGCGGTGCAAGAGGCGCACACTGAGCCGCGCTTCGAGCCGGCGCACGGCCTCGCTCAGGCTCGACGCGCTGACGCCGCCCAGGCGCCCCGCCTCACGGAAACCACCGCCGCGCGCCACGGCGACAAAGGCGGCCAGATCACCCAATTGCTCGGCCATGAACAGAAACCTCCGCTTGATTGTTCGCAAAGCCGCACAACCCGTGCGCACTCAACCGGCTTATCGTACACACGCTGCGTGCCTACAGTCCATGCATCCCTCCATTGAAAGGACACTCCCATGACAGCAATCGACAAGGCCGGCAGCTACCGGCTTGGCCACCGCGACGTGAAGCGACTGGGCTACGGCGCCATGCAACTGGCCGGCCCCGGCGTGTTCGGCCCGCCCAAGGACCGTGCCGCCGCCGTCGCCGTGCTGCGCGCTGCCGTGGAAAGCGGCGTGGACCACATCGACACCAGCGACTTCTACGGCCCGCACGTGACCAACCAGATCATCAGGGAGGCGCTGCACCCCTACCGCGACGGCCTCACCATCGTGACCAAGGTGGGCGCCCGGCGCGGCGACGACGCCTCGTGGCTGCCTGCCTTTTCGACCGCCGAACTCACGCAGGCGGTGCACGACAACCTGCGCAACCTGGGCCTCGACGTGCTGGACGTGGTGAATCTGCGTGCCATGTTCAGCGTGCACGGCCCGGCGGAAGGGTCTCTGGAAGAGCCCCTCACGGCGCTGGCCGAGCTGCAGCGCCAGGGGCTGATCCGCCACATCGGCCTGAGCAACGTGACGGCGCGCCAGGTGCAGGACGGGCGCAGGATCACCCCCATTGCCTGCGTGCAGAACATGTACAACCTGGCCCACCGCGAGGACGAGGCCCTGCTCACGCAGCTGGCGGGCGAAGGCACGGCCTATGTACCCTTCTTCCCGCTGGGCGGCTTCAGCCCGCTGCAGTCGGGCGTGCTCTCCGAAGTGGCCACGGAGCTCGGTGCCACCCCCATGCAGGTGGCGCTGGCCTGGTTGCTGCAGCGCTCGCCCAATGTGCTGCTGATCCCGGGCACCTCGTCGGTCGCCCACCTGCAGCAGAACATGGCGTCTGCACAGCTGCAGTTGCCGCCGGATGCGGCGGTCCGGCTGAACACCCTGGAGCAGCCAAGCGCCGGGAAGGTGCACTGAGCCATCGGCCACCCTCGCCACGATGGGGCCTGGGCCCCGTCGAATGCACCAAAACAGCCCAGTCAGGCACCAAACAGAGGCATTTTGCGACCGCCTTGCTACCGGGCGTTCACAAAAAGCCATTTTGGTGCAGATGCCGTTGCAAGCGAGCCCAAACTGCCCCCCACCTCAGAAGCTCTCCCACTCCTCATCGGACGTGCTGGCGGTGGCCGTGCGCGGCGCGGCAGCAGCGGGTTTGGCAGCCGCCTTCGCCATGGCGGGTGCCGGTGCGGCCAGCTTGCGCGGCGCCCCGCCGGCAGCCGGCTTGCGGATGGCAGCGGGCGGGGCCGGAGGCGACGGGCGCGGACGGGGCGCGGTGGCGGCCTGGACCGCCGGGGCATCCGCCGACAGCTTGAACACCTCCACCGCCCCTACCAGGGCCTGGGCCTGGTGGCTCAGGCTGCCGGCAGCTGCGGCCATCTCTTCCACCAGCGCTGCGTTCTGCTGCGTGACCTGGTCCATCTGCGTGACCGCCTCGCCCACCTGGGAGACACCCTGGCTCTGCTCGGTACTGGCGGCGCTGATCTCGCCCATGATGTCCGTGACGCGGCGGATGGAGGCCACCACCTCCGTCATGGTGGTGCCCGCCTTGTCGACCAGCACCGTGCCCTGCTCGACGCGCTCCACGCTGGCATGGATCAGGCTCTTGATCTCCTTGGCCGCCTCGGCACTGCGCCCGGCCAGGCTGCGCACTTCGCTGGCCACCACGGCGAAGCCCCGGCCCTGTTCGCCCGCACGGGCGGCTTCCACGGCCGCGTTCAGCGCCAGGATGTTGGTCTGGAAGGCGATGCCGTCGATGACGCCGATGATGTCGGAAATCTTCTTGCTGCTGTCGTTGATGCCCTTCATGGTCTCGACCACTTCGGAGACCACGTCGCCGCCCTGCACGGCCACGGTGGAAGCATTGAGCGCCAGCTGGTTGGCCTGGCGGGCATTGTCTGCGTTCTGGCGCACGGTGGAGCTCAGCTCCTCCATGGAGGCGGCCGTCTGCTGCAGGGCACTGGCCTGCTCCTCCGTGCGGATGGACAGGTCATGGTTGCCCGAGGCGATCTCGGAGCTGGCCGAGGCCACGCCCTGGGCGTTGCTGCGCACGCCCGAGACCACGTGCGCCAGGTTGTCGCGCATGGAACCCAGGCCACCGAGCAGGTGGGCGATCTCGTCCCGCCCCTCGGCGCGGATGGGCACGGTGAGGTCGCCACGCGCCACGGCATCGGTGATGTCCACAGCGTTGTCCAGCGAGCGGGAGATCTGGCGGATCATCGTACCGCCCACCAGCACCGCCAGCAGCACACCCAGCACCACTGCGCCCACGGACACCGCCCGGATGGTCTGGTAACTGGCCGCGGCCCGGTCGTACTCCATCTTGGCCTGGTCGAGCTGCACCTGCATGAGCAGGCCCAGCACCTCCTGCAGCGGGTCCATGGCCGGGTACATGTCCTTGGCGGCAAAGGCCGTGATCGCAGGAACATCGCCCGAACGGAACAGGCCCAGCAGCGTGTCGGTGGCAGCATCGGCCTTGGCCTGCAGCGGCTTGAAGCGGTCCACCAGCGTCTTTTCCTCGGGCTCCAGCTTCGTGGCCAGGTAGGCGCTCCAGTTGCTGTCGATGGCCTTGCGCGCATCGGCCACGGATTGCAGGCCCTGGGCCGCCGTCATGCCGCCGTCGCGCACCTTGTGCGCGGAGTCGACCACGTTGACCGCATACATGTCGGCCACGATCTTGATCTGTTTGAGGGGGACCACCCGGTCGTCATAGACCGACTTGAGTCCGGCGTTGGACTGCCCCATGCCCAGCAGCCCCGCCCCACCGACCAGCAGCACCAGGCAACACAGCACCGCCAGCAGTGACGCCAGGCGGGTGGAAATCTTGAATCGGCTCATGGGGCGCCTCCAAAAGTAACGATATGTAAACGCAATATATACCGCAAGATCCACGCCAGCAATCACCGCACCCCATGGCGGTGGCGTGAGCGGTGCATCGCCCCTCCTGCCCAGACTGCGCTCCTTCCTGGGTGCGACCAGGGGATTGTGGAAATCCCCCAGGCGCTGCACTCAACCCTAACGCCCTCTCAGGCCAGGGCGCTGCCAGACAAGCCGCTTGGCCCTGGTCACGCCATCAGAAGCTCTCCCACTCATCATCCCCACCCCCAGCCGCCTTGGCCGGCGC
>JAZKEE010000096.1:0-9057 GCA_040387235.1 Pseudomonadota bacterium | reverse complement strand
GCCGAGGCCGAGGTGTAGGCCTTCAGGCGGCTGGCTTCCAGCGTGTGCGGGCCGGCGTTGTCGGCGCGGTGCACGGCGCGCACGGTGCCGGCGCGGTCCACCACGGTGGCGGTCACGGCGTAGCCGTTGGCGGTGCAGGTGGCCACGGTCTGGGCGGCGATCTGCGTGGCCAGGTCCAGAGAGATGTTCTTTTCGGTGCGCACGCCTTCTGCGCTGGCAGCGGTGGCGATGAAGGCGAGGGCAATGGCGGCGGTCTTGAAGTGGCGTTGCATGGTGTGTTCTCCGGTGGTTTGGAAGGCCGGCCTGGCAGGTCGTCAGGCCGTGGGAGAACTGTAAAAAATGCAGGCCGCCAGCGCCATTCGTGCGGCTACGCGCGGGCCTCCGTAGAACTACGCAGTGCCGTTGTCCGGGCGGTTATTCCACGAGGGCAGCGTAGCGCCGGATCAGCTGCGCCAGTGACTCGGCGCCGAGCTTGGCGAACAGGTTGGCGCGGTGGGTTTCCACCGTGCGCGGCGAGAGTTCGAGCGCACGGCCGATCTCCTTGTTGGTCAGGCCCTCGACGATCAGGCCCAGCACCTCGCGCTCGCGCGCGGAGAGCTGGGCATGGCGCTCGCGGGCCTGCTGGTCGGCCTGGTGGCGCTCGCGCGAGCGCACGTGCTGGCGCACGGCGTTCTGCAGGGCCTCGAGCAGCAGCTCGTCGTCCACCGGCTTTTCGAGGAACTCTGCAGCCCCTGCCTTGAAGGCGCGGCGGCACATGTCTACCGTGCCATGGCCGGTGAGCATGATCACCGGCTGGTCCACGCCCTGCGCCAGCAGTTGCTCCAGCAGGGCCAGGCCGCTGGTGCCCGGCATGCGCACGTCGAGCACGATGGCGCCGATGCTCGCGCGGTCGAACCCCTTGGCAAACGCCAGCGGGTCGGCCCAGGACTGCACGCGCAGGCCCACGGTGCTGATCAGCAGGGAAAGGCCTTCGCGCACGGCGGCATCGTCGTCCACCAGGTGGATCAGCGGGGACAGGGGCGTGGCGTGGTCGGTCATGGAAGCGCTGGGGTGTGGAGTGGGGTGAGCGGGTGGGCCGCAGGCGCCTGCGCCGTCACCGGCAGCACCAGCACGAAGGCGGCGCCCCGGCCTGCAGCAGGTGCCAGCCACAGCTGCGCACCCATGGCCTGGGCCAGGCTTTCGCACAGCGTGAGCCCCAGGCCCAGCCCGCCTTCGCGTGTGGTGTAGAAGGGCTCGAACAGGCGCTCGCGTGCCTCGGCCGGTATGCCAGGGCCGTGGTCGCGCACGGTCAACGCCACCTGGCCCGTGTCCTGCCGGGCCATGTGCAGCTCCAGCCGGCGCTCGGCGGCGGGCACCTGCTCCATGGCCTGCAGGGCATTCATCACCAGGTTATGAACGATCTGCTGCAGCGCCACGGGCTCGGCAAGTACGGCGGGCAGCTCGTGCTCGGCCTGCAGGTCAAGGACCACACCGCGCTGCCTCAGCTCGGGCTCCACCAGGTGCAGCACGTCATGCACAGCGGCCGGCAGTGCCAGCGGCTGGGCCTGACCGGCCAGGTCGGGGCGCTCCACCAGGCGGCGCAGCCGGCCCACCACGGCCGATGCGCGGCGCGCCTGCTCCACGGCACGGCCCATGGCGTCAAAGGCGGTGTCCAGGTCGGGTGGCGATTCGCCCAGCAGGCGCTTGGCGGCCTGGGTGCTGGCCAGCAGGGCCGTGAGGGGCTGGTTGAGTTCGTGCGCCATGCCCGCCGCAAGTTCGCCCAGGGTGTTGAGCCGGGCCACCTGGCCCAGGCGCAGCAGCTCCTCAGCCCGCTGGCGCGCCACGCGCTGGCGCCACCAGGCCAGTGCGCCGGCCCACAGGGCTGCCGTGAGCACACACCAGCCGAGCATGGCCCACCAAGGCAGTTCCGCCGGGGTCACGGTGCGCTCGGCCACCACGTCCAGGGGCTGGCTCGGCGAGGCCAGCAGTTTGTGCACCCCGAAATGCCAGCCCATGCGGTCCAGCCGGCGGCCGGGTTGCACCACGAAAGCCTGGCCGGCCCGTTCCAGCGCCACGCGCACCGGGCTGGTCACCGGGTTCATGGGCCATTCCTCCAGCGGCACGGTGGCTGCCAGGTCGATCTGCAGTGCATAGCTCGCGGGTGTGCCCGCCAGCACCAGGTGGTAGCGGCCGCCAGCCAGATCGGCCAGGGCCATTTCGGCGCGGCCGGAGCGGCGCGAGGCAGCCTCGGCGGCGTCGAGTGCGGCTTTCTGCGCAGCGGGCCAGGCCCCACCAGCAGGGCGTTGCAACACCGCCAGGATCTGGGGGTAGACGGAGGGCAGGCGCGGCAGTGTCGATGCGGCCGCCGTGTCCGCCACTGCACCCGGCACCGGGGGCTGCAGCAGCGCCAGCGTGGCCATCACGGCATCGTGCTGCACCACGCGCTGGCTCAGCAGCCGGTGCACGATGCGCGCGTCCGTATCGAAGGCCGCGCGCAGCTGTTCCACGCGCGCATGCGCCAGCCAGCCTGCACCGGCGGCCGCCACGAGGGCCCACAACAGCAATCCTGCGAGGCGACGACGCCATGCCTTGGTCATGGGGCGGATTCTGGCACGCGCACGGTCTGGTGTAATCCAGCCAGCCATGTCCGCACCAGCCCCATCCCTCCATCCCTGGCTCACGCCACGCAACCTGCTGTGGGCGTCGGTGGCCGTGGCGCTGGTCACCATCGCGCTCAAGACACTGGCCTGGTACGTGACCGGCTCGGTCGGGTTGCTGTCGGATGCCATGGAGTCCTTCGTCAACCTGGCCAGTGCCGTGTTCGCGTTGGCCATGGTCACCATCGCGCAACTGCCGGCGGATGACAACCACCCCTACGGCCACCACAAGGCGGAGTATTTTTCGTCGGGGTTCGAGGGCATCCTCATCGTCGGGGTGTCGCTGGGCATTCTCTGGGCCGCGGGGCATCGGTTGTTCGCACCGCAGCCCATCGCGCAGGTGGGCTGGGGCCTGGCGCTTTCGGTGGCCAGCTCTGTTCTCAACGGGGTGCTGGCCTGGCTCATGCTGCGCTCATCGCGCGTGCACCAGTCGATCGCGCTGGAGGCCGATGCACGGCACCTGTTCACCGATGTCTGGACCTCGGCCGGCGTGCTCGTGGGCATCGCGGGGGCGGTGCTCACGGGCTGGCTCTGGCTCGATGCCGTGGCTGCCATCGCGGTGGCGCTCAACATCCTCAGGGAGGGCGTGTCGCTGGTCTGGCGGTCTTCGCAGGGCTTGATGGACGAAGCCGTGGGGCCCGAGGTCCAGGCCGCCATCGATGCCACGTTGCAGCAATTCGTGTCGGCCCAGGTGCCGGGCGCCGTGCGCTTCGACCATGTTTCCACGCGGCGTGCAGGCCAGCGCCAGTTCGTCGGCCTGCACCTGCACGTGCCGGCGGGCTGGACGCTGGGCCAGGCGGCCCACCTGCGCGGCCAGGTCGAGCAGGCGCTGGTGGCTGCCGTGCCCGGCCTGCGTGCCACCATCGAGCTGCTGCCCACGGACGTGGAAGCCCTTTTTCATGAACCCGAGGATGTGACGACGTGATCAGTGTCTTGCAACGCGTGCGCGAAGCCCACGTGGAGGTGGATGGAACCACCGTGGGCGCCATCGGCGCCGGCCTGCTGGTGCTGGTGTGCGCCGAGCGTGGCGATACCGAGGCCGAGGCTGACAAACTGCTGGCCAAGCTGCTCAAGATGCGCATCTTTGCCGACGATGCCGGCAAGATGAACCGCAGCGTGCAGGACGTCGCGGGCGGCCTGCTGCTGGTCAGCCAGTTCACGCTGGCCGCCGACACCACGGGCGGCAACCGCCCGAGCTTCACCCAGGCCGCTGCGCCAGAGGATGGGCGGCGCCTGTTCGACTACCTGGTGCAGCAGGCGCGTGCGCTGCACCCCGTGGTGGCCACCGGCCGCTTCGCCACCGAGATGCAGGTGCACCTCATCAACGACGGGCCTATCACCATACCGCTGCGCATTGCGCCCAATCCACCGCGAGTGGAGTGATGAAGGAATCTGGCATCCCTTCCAGGGCCGCCGGGTAGACCGGCAGCCGGTTGGACAGGCAAGCACGAGGCCCGGGCCCCCGCGCAAGGGCCACCCCGCCGCGCTGGGGCCGTCCCCCTGGGGGGACGGCGCGAAGCGACTCAGGGGGGCTTCAATTTCACGCGCCGACGAGCTTCTGGAACGATCCGAGCACGGCCGGGCCGTTGAATGGCTTGACGATCCAGCCGCGGATGCCGGCGGCCTTGCCGCGCTCCTTCATCGCGGGCGAGTTCTCTGTGGTCAGCATCACGATGTTGACGCCGCTGTTCTTGAGCTCGCCGCGCACTTTCTCGGCCATGGTCAGGCCGTCCATGTGGGGCATGTTCACGTCGCAGACCACGAGCTTGATGCGCGGGTCCTGCTGCAGCTTGGTCAGGCCGTCGCGTCCGTCCACCGCGAAGGCGATGTCGAAACCGTTCTTGCCCAAAAAGCCGCCGACTTCATTGCGCACGGTGCTGGAGTCGTCGACGACGAGGATGTTGGCCATGGTGTGTCCTTCAAAAAAGGTGGTCAGAAAAGTTCGAGTTCACCCGCGACCTCTTCGACCTCGGGCGGCTTCCAGTGGAAGTCCAGGGGGGTATAGGCCCGGGCGCACAGCGTTGCGTGCAGTGGCAGGCCCGGCAGCATGTCGATCCCGAAGTGCTGTAGGTGGTCCGTGCCAATCTGCGCCATGTGCGGCAGGCTGCGGATGTCCAGGATCTGCGGGGTGGACAGGCCCAGGCAGTCGTAGAAGACGCCCAGTTCGCGGTTCATGGCGCCGCAGCACATGTTGCCGATCTCGCAGATGGCGTCGATGAAATGCTGCCGGCCCAATTCGCGCTCGTCCACGCCGACCACCTCGGCGATCCATTCGCGTGTACGCGCATCGTGCGCGAAATGCAGCGCGGTGATGATGCGAAAGGAATACGAGGCGATCGACAGCACCGCCATGTGGGTCGGCGAGTCCTGCTGCTGCAGCACCTGTGGCACGGTGTGGATCTGTGCGTGCGGATGCCTTTGCGCCACGCTCTGGCGCAGGCCCATCACCATCATGCTGTCCAGGCTGTCCCTGGCGCGTTGGCTCACGGTCATGGGGTCGGGCTCAGGCGCTCAGGGCGGACTGGATCTTGCGGTTGGTCAGCGCGAGTCCCATTGAGGCATTGATGATCATCTTGCCCCCGGCCTGCATGTCCTGGAAAGTGGTGGTGGCGATCAGGTCGTTCTTGTAGAGGTTGTCCCGGTAGTGCTTGGACAGGGCCTCCGCATTGACCGACAGCGTGCGCATCTCGTTGGCCACCACGGCGAAGCCGCGCCCGGCGGAGCCGGCACGGGCCGCTTCGATCGATGCGTTGAGCGCCACGATCACCATCTGGCGCACGATGCGCGCGAACTCGTCGTTCTTCTCGTGCATGTCCTTGTTGTGGGCCACCAGCTTGCTCATGTCGGCGTGCCAGCGGTCAAAGGTCTTGCTGATGCCCTGCAGCTCGGCCAGTGCCTTGGCCAGCGTCTGGCTGTGGCCCATGGCACCCTGCACCACGTCCCGCGCCTGCTGCCCGGCGCTGTGCTCGATGCTGCGCTGCTCCTGCTCCCATTCGTTGGCGGCCTGGTGCATCTGCGCATGCGCCTGTTTCAGCGAGTCGTGCAGCTGGTCGATCATGGCTTTGAGGTGCGCGTTCTCGTTCGCGGCCACCCAATGCGCCTCGCTGATGTCCTCGGTGTCGGGTGCTGCGCGCCGCGACCGGCGCAGGGCCAGGCCCCACCCCAACACAATGCCCACGGCTGTGCCGCACAGGAGAATCAATACTGCTTCCATCATGGTGTCTCTTCTCCTGGCCGGTCACGCCGCCAGGCGCGCAACGCCGTGCCGTGCCGGCAGGTGGATCACCGTCTGGAACGGTGCATGGCCCGCTGGGCCGCCATCTCCCGTCAGCGCCAGGGCGATGGAGCCACCCAGGGATTCGATGAAGGCTTTCACCGCGTCCATGCCGACACCCCGGCCCGAGATGGCCGTGACCTCGCTGGCCGTGGAGAAGCCGGGAGCGAAGACGAGTTGCGCCAGCTCTGAAGGAGCCGGCGTGCTGATCTCGCTGAGGAGACCGGAGGCGACCGCCCTGTCGCGGATGCGGTGCAGGTTCAGGCCCCTGCCATCGTCGCGCAGCCGCAGCGCAATCTTGCCGTCCGCCATCTCCATCGCCACGTCGATCTGTCCCTGAGCGGCCTTGCCCTGCGCCGTGCGTTCGTGCGCTGTCTCGATGCCATGGTCCAGCGCATTGCGCATCAGGTGCATGAAGGCATTGCGCAGCACACCCGCCACCTGGGGGCGCAGGGCGATGCCGCCATCCGAGATGGCGACCTGCGGGGCCTCCTTGCCCAGTTCCTGCGCCAGCTCGGGCAGCGACGCCGCCACGGCATCCAGCACCTCGCCGAGCGAACTGGTGCCCAGCAGCTGCAGGGCATGCTGCACCTGCTCCAGCGTCGAGCGCATGGCGTGGGCGTCGCCGCTTTCGATGGCGGTGTGGGCCACCTGCAGCAGCGCATCGACGCGTTCGCGCGGAACCATCAGCATCTTCTCCACGCCTTCCTGGTGGCCGGGGCCCTTGCGGCCCAGCTTGGTGTCGTTGATCTGCGCGTAGCGATTCACCGAGGTTTCCACCGCATCCAGTTCGGCATTCAGTGCCTCGCCGTCCCAGCCGGACACGTCTTGGCGCAGGTCGTCGTAGCGCTGTTCCGCCGCGTGCGCCATGTCGGCCAGTTGCAGCAGCCCGTAGGTGCGTGCGTTGCCCTTGATGGTGTGCATGTTGCGAAACAGCTCCGGCACGGCAGCGGCGTGGCCCGTGGTGTTGGTGGCGGCGGCCTCCAGCAGGCGCCGGTTGTCCCGCACGAAGGTGGTGGCGCTGTCCACGAAGTCGTGGAATTTTTCCTGCGGCACGGCGAGCACCTCACCGATCATCGCCAGCTCCTGCTTCTGCGCCTGGGCGGCGCGTGCCAGCTCACGCAATTCGGTCACGTCGCGCACGCACAGCATCAGGCGCTCGGTGGTGCCGTCGGCCGAGGCGATGGGCGACCAGGTCAGGTCCAGCACCTTGGTACCACCGCCTGCGAACTGCGCGCTCACTTCACCGGGCAGCAGGTGGGCATTGAAGTCGAAGTTCATCAGGTCTTCGCCGATGCAGGCGTCGATGGCCGCCGTGACCTGCGCCAGTGCATCGGCGCCCAGGTCGGCGTGGCCGAGCAACACCTCGCCCACGCTGCGCCCGGCAATCTCGCGGGTCTCGACGATGCTGGCCAGGTGGTCCGAGTACTCGGGGTGGACCAGGCCACCGGCCTGCAGGGTCAGGATGCCCTGCGGGATGGTGTGCAGCATGACCTGGATGTCGGCCGTCTTGCGGCGCACCAGCTCCGTGCTTTCCTGGATCTTTTCCACCATCAGGTTGAAGGCCGTGAGCGAGCGCCCGATCTCGTCCATGCGCGCCACCGGCACGCGGTGCGAAAAATCCTGGCTGGTGGCGATCTCGGTCATCTTGCGCTCCATCTCACCGATGGGGCGCACGATCTGGCGGTAGAGCATGAAGCCGATGCCCGCCATGCCCAGCACGGCGATGAGCGTGATCGTGGTGAGGGTCGCCGTGGTCTGGGTCAGGTTGGCGTTCAGGGAGGCGATCGCCTGGTCCTTGCCACGGCGCTTTTCCACCTGCACCGCCTCGATCATCTGGCCCTGCTCGCGCAGGTACTGGTCCACGGTGGCGGCCATGGTGGCTTCGGCGGCCTCCTGCTGGCCTGCGAGCTTGAACTTGGCCGTATCGTCGATGGCCTGGAAGTAGTTTTCCAGGCTCATCTCGGCTTCCTTGATCAGGCCACGCTGCGCGTCGCTGTCGGCCTGGCGCATCTGCGAGGCCAGGGCTTCCTTGAGTGCGGTCTTGCGAGCGATCAGCGCCTCGTAGGTGGTCTTGGCGGTCCCTTCGTCGGGCGCCGAGACCATGGCCATGGTGGCGATGTGCACGTCCTTGAGCTGCCCCATCATTTCCACCGACTGGATGGTGCTGGGCACCACGCCTTCGGTCACGGCCTTGACCTGCTGGGCACCGCGGGATGACTGGTACAGCGCAAAGCCGCCGATGGCGCACAGCGCCAGGAAGGTGAGGGCGATGAGCAGGGTGATGCGCAGGCGAACGGTCATGGGATGTGCTGGCTGCTGAACCAATGTAACAATTTGATTCAACTGTCGGCGCTGTCCATGGCGCCTTCATGACATTTCCCCGCGGTCGTCGAGGGGCAAGGCGGCGCAGGCCTGCACGGTCCGCGCTTTTCGTGGCGCCGTTGGCTGCGGCTATTGCAGCGTCAGCGCCAACGCGAGGGGCAGGAACGCCAGGGCGCCAAGGTTGCCGATAAGCACCATGGAGGCCACCTTCTCGGGCTCCTGCTGGTAGCGTTCGGCAAGGATGAAATTGATCACCGCCGGGGGCAAGGCGCCGAACACCAGCAGCAGGCCCTGTTCGCGCGGTGCCAGGCCGACGCCCCAGGCCACGGCCCAGGCGATCACCATGCCGGCCACGGGGCGCAGCACGGCGCCGAAAAGGCCGAAGCCGATGGACTGGATGTGCGAATCCGCCAGGCGTGCGCCCAGCGCGAACAGCATCAGCGGAATGGACACGTCGCCCACCATGCGGATGGCCGTGAGCAGCGGGGGCCACAGCTCCATGCCCGCCATGCCCACGGCCAGCCCCGCGATGGCTGCGAGGATGGAGGGCGAGGTCCATACCGTGCGCAGCCGCGCCTGGTGGTCCAGCAGCCAGATGCCGAACGAAAACTGCAGCGCATTGGACACCACGAACATGGCGATGGCCGGGGCCAGCGCTTCCTGTCCAAAGGCGAGCACCGCCAGCGGCAAGCCCAGGTTGCCGCAGTTGTTGAACATCATCGGCGGCACGAGCGTCTTGGGCGCCATGCCCAGCGCGCGCGCCACCAGCCAGCCCACCACGCCCGTGCCGGCGATCAGCAGCAGGGTGGCCAGCAGCAGCGG
>JAZKEE010000095.1:0-1954 GCA_040387235.1 Pseudomonadota bacterium | reverse complement strand
ACCCCTGCTGCGCCTTCGGCACCAGCACCGAGTTCATCCAGAAGAACCCCAACACCTTCGCCGCGCTGTACCGCGCGGTGCTCACCTCGGCCGCGATGGCGCGCGACCCGGCCAACCGCGAGCTCATCGCCAAGGTGATCGCGCCGCAGGCCTACCTGAACCAGCCCGAGGCGGTGCTCACCCAGGTGCTCACCGGCAAGTTCGCCGACGGCCTGGGCAAGATCCAGAACGTGCCCGACCGCGCCGACTTCGACCCCATGCCCTGGCAGAGCATGGCCGTGTGGATGCTCACGCAGATGCAGCGCTGGGGCTACGTCAAGGGCGACGTGGACTACAAGCAGATCGCCGAGAAGGTCTTCCTGCTGACGGACGCCAAGAAGCAGATGAAGGCGCTGGACCAGAAGGTGCCCGAGGGCGCGTACCCCAAGTTCAAGATCATGGGCCGCGAGTTCGATGCCGCCAAGGCGGCCGAATACGCGAAGAGTTTCCCGATTCGCAAGGTGACATGACATGGGCTCGCAGAAAAACCTCAACCTGCGCGCGGGCCTGCTTTCCGTGCTGATCTTCCTGGCGGTGCTGGGCATCTGGTATGCGGCCACGGCCTCGTCGGGCCCGGCCAACAGCACGGCGGGCATGACGGCGGAGCAGATCGAGTACGCCAAGATGATGGGCAAGGACCCAGGCGCCAGCACCAAGAGCAGTGGCTTCCCCTCCCTCGGCGAGATGGGTGCCACGGTGTGGGGCCATGTATCCAACCCGTTCTACGACAACGGGCCCAATGACAAGGGCATCGCCATCCAGCTGGCGCATTCGCTGGGTCGCGTGGCGCTGGGCTTCGGCCTGGCCTGCCTGGTGGCGATACCGCTGGGCTTCATCATCGGCATGTCGCCGCTGCTGCGCCGCGCGTTCGACCCGTTCATCCAGGTGCTCAAGCCCATCAGCCCGCTGGCGTGGATGCCGCTGGCGCTCTACACCATCAAGGACTCGTCGATCTCGGGCATCTTCGTGATCTTCATCTGTTCGGTGTGGCCCATGCTGGTGAACACGGCGTTCGGCGTGGCCTCGGTCAAGCGCGAGTGGCTCAACGTCTCGGCCACGCTGCAGGTCAACCCGCTGCGCAAGGCCTTCCTGGTGATCCTGCCGGCCGCGGCGCCCACCATCCTCACGGGCATGCGCATCAGCATGGGCATCGCCTGGCTGGTGATCGTGGCCGCCGAGATGCTGGTGGGCGGCACGGGCATCGGCTACTTCGTCTGGAACGAGTGGAACAACCTGTCGCTGACCAACGTGATCTTCGCCATCCTGGTCATCGGCGTGGTCGGCATGCTGCTGGACCTGGCCTTCGGCCAATTGCAGAAGGTGGTGACCTATGTGGAGTGACATCGCCCAGCGCCCCGCCGCTACCCAGTCCATCGCCACCGATGCCCCGCAACGAAAGGCCTCCTTCGTGACCTCCGGCTTCCTCCAGATCGACGGGCTCAGCAAGGCCTACGTGCCGGCCAAGCCGGTGTTCGCCGACGTGTCGTTCACCCTCGACAAGGGCGAGTTCGTCTGCATCATCGGCCACTCGGGTTGTGGCAAGACCACCATCCTCAACGTGCTGGCGGGCCTGGACACCGCCACCTCGGGCACCGTCATCATGGACGGGCGCGAGGTTTCTGGCCCTAGCCTGGATCGGGGCGTGGTGTTCCAGAGCCACGCGCTGATGCCCTGGCTCACCGTGCGCCAGAACATCGCCTTCGCCGTCAAGTCGCGCTGGCCCGACTGGAAGAAGCCCCAGGTCGATGCGCATGTGGAGAAGTTCGTCGCCCTGGTGGGCCTGTCGCCCGCCATCGACAAGAAGCCCTCGCAGCTGTCGGGCGGCATGAAGCAGCGCGTGGGCATTGCGCGCGCCTTCTCCATCCAGCCCAAGATGCTGCTGCTCGACGAGCCCTTCGGCGCGCTCGATGCGCTC
>JAZKEE010000094.1:1404-2713 GCA_040387235.1 Pseudomonadota bacterium | reverse complement strand
TGCGCCGCCGGGCGCACACCCCGGCCCCCGCCCTCCACCAAAGCACGCAGCAACCACCATCAACCAGCCAGCCCATACAACCCAGCAACCGCATCACCAAATGACAGGCACGCCAGATCACCCCATTGATCAGTGAACCAGAGATCCGCCCCGCCTACGCCCTCTCCGCCCTCTCCGCCCTCTCCGCCCTCTCCGCCTTCGCCGTATCCACCAACCACTCCTTCAACGCCCCCGCCGCAGGCCGCAGCGCCCCACCGCGCCGGTGCACCAGGTAGTACCCCTTGGCAATCGGCAACCGCAGCGCCGGAAAGGGCTCCACCAGCCACCCCTCGCGCAACTCCACCTCGGCCAGGATGGCGCTGCTCAGCACCACCCCCTGCCCGTGCCGCGCCGTCTCCAGCGCCATCATGCTCTGGTCGAAATGCTGGCCCGCGATGGCGTCGATGCGCGCCTCGGCCAGGCCGCTGAAGCGCTGCAGCCAGGGCTTCCAGTACGGCAGCAAGGTCGTGTGCAGCAGCGTGGCGCGCACCAGGTCGTCGGGCGCCTTCAGGCGCAGCTTGCGTGCATAGGCCGGTGCGCAGTACAGGCGGGCTTCGTCCGGGTACAGCAGCGTGCAGTGCAGCGCCCGGTCCTTGCCGTCGAAATAGCGGATGGCCAGGTCCACCCGGTCCTGCCCGAAGTCGCTGAGCACCGTGGTCGCGCCCAGGTGCAGCGACACATCGGGCCGGTGCTGCAGGAACGCCGCCATGCGCGGCGCGAACCACTTGGCCGCCAGGGTGGGCGGCATCGACAGCCAGACCGCATTGCGCTGCAGCTGCGCGTGCTGCACCTGCTGGGCGCGCAGCTCCTCACTGGCCTGCCCGATGCGTGCCAGCGCCGGGCCCACCGTGCCCCAGTAGGCCAGCGCCTGCGCCGTGGGCTGCACCTGCCGCACCGAGCGCACGAACAGCGGTGTGCCCAGCCAGTCCTCCAGGTTCTTGATCTGCTGGCCCACGGCGCCGGGCGTCACGTGCAGCTCTTGCGCGGCCAGGCTGAAGCTGGCGTGCTTCATCGCGGCGTTGAAGGCGAGCAGCGCCTTGATGGGAACAGGGGTGGTGGTCATGGATGGTGCAGATTTTCTACGCTATGGCGCAAATCTAATCGATTGCCGTCCAGGGGGTACACCACCACAATCTGCGCTGCAAACCTGCGCCATCGGCCAGCGCGCCACGCAGCGGCGCCCACCCATGCGCACGCGCACAGCGCCTCGCCACCGACAACACTACAGTCCAGAGTTCTTCACCCATGCCAGAACACAACAGCAGCAGCA
>JAZKEE010000094.1:0-1304 GCA_040387235.1 Pseudomonadota bacterium | reverse complement strand
CCCCGCCAATCCCTGGCTCATCGTCGGCGTGGCCGGGGCCATCCTCATGGTCACCATGGGTTCGCGCCAGTCGCTCGGCCTGTTCCTCTCGCCGCTCAACACCCACACCGGCCTGGGCGTGGCCAGCATCAGCTTTGCCATGGCCATCGCGCAACTGGTGTGGGGGGCGGTGCAGCCCGTCTTCGGTGCCGTGGCCGACCGCTGGGGCCCGGGCCGCGTCATCGTGCTCGGCGCCGTGCTGCTGGCGGCAGGGTCGGCGCTGACAACCCAGGTGACCAGCCAGTTCGGGCTGATCTTCGCCATTGGGCTGCTGAGCGCGGCGGGTGCCGGGGCGGGCAGCTTTTCCATCCTGATCGGCGCCACCGCGCAGCGCATCCCGGCCGAGCGCCGCTCGTTGGCCGGCGGCGTGATCAACGCGGGCGGCAGCGCGGGGCAGTTCATCTTTGCGCCGCTCAACCAGGCGGTGATGTCGGCCTTCGGCTGGATGAGCGCCATGTGGATGATGGCCGTGCTGGCCCTCACCACCGCGCCCATGGCCTGGTGGCTGCGCGGCAGCAGCAAGGCGGCCCAGGGCATCGCCAGCGGCGAAAACGGCAACGCCATGACCCTGCGCCAGCAACTGCGCATCGCATTGCGCGACCGCAGCTACTGGTGCCTGCACGCGGGCTTCTTCACCTGCGGCTTCCACATCGCCTTCCTGGTCACGCACATGCCCGGCGAGGTGGCGCTGTGCGGGCTCAGCAGCAACGTGGCCGCCACCTCGCTCGCCATCATCGGCCTGGCCAACGTGGCCGGCAGCCTGGCGGCCGGCGCCCTCGGCTCGCGCGTGCGCATGAAGATGATCCTGTTCTGGATGTACGCCTCGCGCGCCGTGGCCATCCTGCTCTACCTGGCCGCACCCAAGGACGCATGGACCTTCTACGCCTTCGCCGCCGTGCTCGGCGCCACCTGGCTGGCCACCGTGCCACCCACGGCCGGCATCACCGCCAAGCTCTTCGGCACCCGGTACCTGGCCACCCTGTTCGGACTGACCCTGCTGAGCCACCAGATCGGCGGGTTCTTCGGCGCCTGGCTGGGCGGGCTCACGGTGGTCAATACCGGAGCGTACACGTGGATGTGGTGGGCGGATGCTGCGTTGGCCCTGGCAGCGGCGGTGGTGAACTTGCCGATCAAGGAGGCGCGGGTGGTGTCGCAACAACCGGCTGCGGCTGCGGCTTGAGTGCTGTTTCCAGCGGTGTGCTTTCACTGGGGGCGGAGGCCGGGTCTCGGCCCGGCGGCCGAGGTACTTCTTCTTTGCTTCGCCA
>JAZKEE010000093.1:0-21009 GCA_040387235.1 Pseudomonadota bacterium | reverse complement strand
CCGCCGTGACCGGCGACACCGTGGGCGACCCCTACAAGGACACGGCCGGCCCGGCAATTAACCCGCTGATCAAGATCATCAATATCGTGGCGCTGCTGATTGTGCCGCTGGTGGTGCGATTCCATGGGAGCTGATACGCTGCGGTAGCAGCCTGTACGGCCACGGCCCGCTTTGGCGGGCCTTTTCTTTTTCCAAGCCATTTCAACGCACTGCCATGCCCATCACCGTGCAATCGCTGGACCATGTGGTCCTGACCGTCGCCAGCATCCCGGCCACCATTGCCTTCTACGAACGCGTGCTGGGCATGGTGGCGCGCGAGTTCAAGCCGGGGCGCTACGCCCTGCATTTCGGCGATCAGAAGATCAACCTGCACGAGGTGGGCACGGTGGTGGACCCGAATGTCCGCCACGCCACGGCAGGCTCGGGCGACCTGTGCTTTCTCACGCACACGCCGCTCGACGAAGTCCTTGTGCATCTGGCCGCAGAAGGCGTGGCAGTGGTGCAGGGACCTGTAGGTGCCACCGGGGCACGGCAGCGGCTGCGCTCGGTCTATGTCTACGATCCGGACGAGAACCTGGTCGAGATCGCCAACGAAGTCTGATTCAGAACTCCGCCGAGATCGCCGCGCGCAACAGCATCGCGGCCGGCTCCACCAGTTCCTGCAGGTCGTTGGCGCGCCCCTGCTCGATGGACTGCAGCACCATTTCGTTGATGCCGCCCACCACGGCCATGGCCATCATGGGCTTGAGCGGGGCCTTGCGCAGGCGCTCGCCCGGGCGGTTGTTCACCACATCGAGCATCAGGTCGGCCAGTTGCTGGTTGGCGCGGCGGCGCGCTGCCAGCCCCGGCGCGCCCAGGCCCAGCATCTCCACGAACAGCGTGCGCAGCAGCACCGGGTTGCGCTCGAGCACGCCGAAGTAGGCACCCATGGCCTGCTCCACCTGGGCCTGCCAGTCGCTGTGCGGGTCGATGGCGTTGCGCAGCACGGTGATGGCGTTGCCGCTGGCGACCTCGTAGAGCGCGATCAGGCATTCGGCCTTGTCACTGAAGTTCTCGTAGAAGGTGCGGCGCGAGACGCTGGCCTCGCGCACGATATCGGCGATGGTGGTGTCGGCATAGCCGCGCGCGGCCACGGCGCGCGCCATGCCCTCCAGCAGGCGGGAGCGGTGCACGGTGGACGGGCTGGCGGTGGTCGAGGCTTCGGTCATGGTGGCGGACGGTTCCAGGAAATATCCGAAAAGGTACTTGACAGTACCACATCCGGATCGCATCATATGCACCTGGTACCAACCAGTACCAGCATTTTCCACCCATGGAGCCCGCCATGACCGAACTCGTCGTCCGCCGCCTGCTCATCGATCTGGAAGCGCCTTTTGCGCGCCACTGGTGCGGCGGCGATGCCTTTCGCACGGCGCTCTTCAATGCGCTGTCCATGAGCTTTCCCGTGGGCGAGCAGTTCTTCATCGACGCGGTGCGCAATGGCCACAAGGCCTTGCCCGCCGACCGGCAGGCGCAATACGCCGACGAGGTGCGCGGCTTCATCGGGCAGGAGGCCACGCACCGGCGCATCCATGCGCTGTTCAACGGCCACCTGGACGCGCAGGGCCTGGTGAACACCTGGGCCCCGCGCGCGGCCGAGCGCATGAAGCTCTTCGAGGGCGCCGACCCGCGCCATCCGCTGGCGGTGACCGCGGCCAACGAGCACTTCACCGCCTTGCTGGCCGAGTGGCTTCTGGGCCACCCCGAGGTCCTCGCCGGCTCCGATCCACGCCTTTCCACGATGTGGCAATGGCACTGTGCCGAAGAGGCCGAGCACAAGAGCACCGCCTTCGACATCTACCAGGCCCTGGGCGGTGACCATGCCTGGCGCATCACCTGGTTCCGGCGCATCACCCTGGTCTTCCTGGGCGACGTGCTGCGCCAGACCGCGGGCAACCTGCGCCGCGACGGCACGCTGTGGCAGTGGCGCACATGGCGCAGCGCGGCCCGCACGCTCTTCGGCAAGGGAGGCCTGGTGCGCGATACCTGGCGCCCCTGGCGCGACTACCTGCGGCGCGATTTCCACCCCAGCCAGCAGGGCAGCGACCTCTCCGAGCGCTGGCTGACCGACCACCGCGATGCCTACACCCCCGTGGGCGCACGCTGAGCCTCAACACCCCATAGATCATGACCCAGAGCCCCTCCAACCGGCCGCATGCGGCGGCCGGCAAGCCCCTGCCTTGCCTGCGCATTTCCGCACTGCCGGCAGCAGCCATGCTGGCTGCGCTCGCCATGCAGCTGCCAGCCCAGGCTGAACCCATGGCGTTCCAGGCCGCACTGGAGCAGCTCACGGCGCGCTCCGACCAGCTCGCCGCATCGCGCAACGCGGTGGAAAGCGCGCAGTTGCGCCGCCAGGCCCTGGCACGGCTGGGCGGCCCGGTGGTCTCGCTCAGCGGTGCTGCATACGCCTACAACGCCAACCTGGACCTGGACCTCAATCCTGTGAACCAGGCCCTGCCGGGCGTGCTGCAGCAGTTGCCGCCGCAACTGGCGGGCTCGCTGGCCCAGTTGCCGCACCTGCCCGCCAGCTACACGCTGAACCGCCACAAGACCGATACCAGCACCTCGGTCTCGGGCATCTGGCCGATCTACATGGGCGGTGCCGGCGACGCCGCGCGCGGCCTGGTGGAAGCACAGGCCGCCGAAGTGCAGGCCGATGCCGACAAGACCGGCCACGAGGTCACCACAGTGCTGGTGCAGCGTTACTTCGGCGCCCAGCTCGCCGATCAGGCGGCCCGGCTGCGCGAGTCGGCCCTGGCCACCATCGAGCAGCACGACGCCGCCGCGCAGAAGATGCTGGACGCCGGCGTGATCGCCCGCGTGGAGCGCCTGCAGGCCCGCGCCGCGATGGAGGAGGCCCGCCGCAACGCACGCAAGGCCCGCGACGACGCCGACCTGGCCACCACCGCCCTGACCCGCACGGTGAAGGCCACCGAGCGCGTGGCGCCCACCAGCCCGCTCTTCGTGCTCGGCCAGCCGGTGGAGCCCCTGCCCCATTTCGTCGATGCCGCGTTGCAGCGCCACCCGGGCCTGGCCAAGGTGGCCGCCAAGAAGGGCCAGGCCGAGCAACTGCATGCGGCGCAGGAGGCCCTGCGCAAGCCGCAGGTCTTCGCCTTCGGCCAGCGCCAGCTCAAGAGCGGCAGGGATGCCGACTGGGTGGCCGGCATCGGCGTGCGCTTCACGCTGTGGGACTCCATCGACCGCGACGCGCTGGCCGCATCGTCCTCACGCCAGATCGAGCAGGCCGAGCGCACTGGCGCCCAGGCACAGAACGACATTGCCCTGCTGGTGGAAAAGCGCTGGCAGGCGCTGGAGCAAGCGCGGCGCGCCTACTTTGCCCTGCAGCCCGGGCTGGAGGTGGCCGACGAGGTGCTGCGCCTGCGCACCTCGGGCCTGCGCGCCGGCACCAGCACCACGCTGGACCTGATCGACGCCCAGGTCAACCAGGCCAAGGCACAGACCGAACGGGCACAGGCCGCCCACGACTACGTGAAGGCCCTGGCCGAGCTGCTCGAAAGCTGCGGCCTCTCCGATGAATTTGGCAAATACATGGCACGTGCCGATGTGAAGGTGGAATGAACATGAGCGATACCAGCAACAAGAACAACGCAAACAGCAGTGGCAAGGGCAGCAGGAAGGCTGCCGTGCTGGGCGCCGTGGCCCTGGTGGCCGCGGGCGGTTTCGTCGGCTTCGGGCTGTGGAAGGCCTCCCAGCCGGCCGCCGAGGTGTTCCAGGGCCAGATGGAAGCCCGCGAAGCCGACATCGCCCCCAAGGTCACCGCGCGCATCGCGCAGATCCTGGTCAAGGAAGGCGACCAGATCGCCGTGGGCGCCCCGCTGATCCGCATGGACAGCCCCGAGGTGCAGGCCAAGCTGGCCCAGGCCACCGCCGCGCAGGAGGCCGCCCAGGCCGTGGCCGACAAGGCCGCACATGGCGCCCGCCCGCAGGAGGTGGAGATGGCCCGTCTGGCATGGCAACGCGCCGTGACGGCGGCCGACCTGGCCGAGTCCTCCTACCGCCGCGTGGACGGCCTGGCCCGCGAAGGCCTGGTGGCTGCACAAAAGCGCGACGAGGCCGAGGCCAACCACAAGGCCGCACGCGACCAGGCCCTGGCCGCCAAGGCACAGTACGAGCTGGCCCGTGCCGGTGCCCGGCCCGAGGACCGGTCCGCCGCCAGCGCCCAGGCGCGCCAGGTGGCCGGCGTGGTCGCCGAGGTCAAGGCGGCCCAGGCCGAGACAGAGCTCAAGAGCCCCGTGGCCGGCGAGGTGGCCAAGGTGCTGGCGCGCAGCGGCGAGCTCTCGCCCCAGGGCGTGGCCGTGGTCACGGTGGTGGACCTGGCCGACCAGTGGGTGGTGCTGAACGTGCGCGAAGACCGGCTGCAGCGCTTTGCCATCGGCCAGGAGTTCGAAGCCACACTGCCGGCCCTCGGCACTGCCGGCAAGCCCGTGCGCTTCAAGGTCTACCACACGGCCGCCCTGCCCGACTTCGCCACCTGGCGCGCCACGCGCGCCGGCCAGGGCTTCGACGTGCGCACCTTCGAAGTGCGCGCGCGCCCGGCCACCCCCATCGAAGGCGTCCGCCCCGGCATGACGGTGCTGGTGCAATGGGCCGGCATGCAACGCCCTGCCCCTTGACCACGCCATGAACCCCCTGGTCCACAGCTTTCGCCGCGAGGCGCGGCGCCTGCTTGCCAGCCCCTGGGACCTGGCCATGGTCAGCTGGGTGCCGCTGCTGGCGGTGCTGCTCATGGGCTGGATCTTCTCGGCCGGCATTCCCCGCCACCTGCCCGTGGGCGTGCTGGACGATGACCACTCGGCCCTGTCGCGCCAGGTGGTGCGCATGCTGGACGCCACACCCGGCCTGCAGGTGGTGCAGCACTACGCCAACACGGCCGAGGCCGAGCGCGCGCTGCGCAGCGTGGAGGTCTACGCCGTCGTCACCCTCCCGCGCGACTTCGCACGCACCGTGAAGGAGGGCCGCACGGCCCAGGTCACGCTGCTGCACAACGCGCAACTGGGCACGCACTCGGGCGTGCTGCAGCGCGACGTGCGCGCCGTGGTGGGCACACTGTCGGCCGGCATCGAGATGGCGGCGCGCAACAAGCGCGGCGAACCGGCGCAGGCGGTGCGCGTGAGCATGGAGCCCATCCACACGCAACTGGTGGCGCTGTTCAACGTGTCCACCAACTACGAGCAGTTCCTGGGCGCGGCGCTGATTCCGGCGCTGCTGCACATCCTGGCCATGACGGCCGGCGCCTGGGCCGTGGGCCGCGAACTGCGCGACCGCACGCTGGGCGAATGGCTCGGTGCGGGCGATGGTGTGCTGCGCACGGGCGCGGCCCTGGCGGGCAAGCTCGCCCTGCCCTGGGCCTCGCTCACGCTGGTGGCGCTGCTGGCGCTGACGGGCATCACCTGGGGGCGCGGCTGGCACCCGCCGGGCAACCTGGCCTGGGTGGCTGCCGGGCTGGCGCTGTTGATGGCCGTGTCGGTGGCCGCAGGTGCGGCGCTGGCGGGCATCACGCGCTCGCTGCGCACCGCCCTCTCGGGCGCCGGCTTCTTCGCGGCGCCAGCGTTCGCCTTCAGCGGCGTGGCCTTTCCGCTGGCGGGCATGCCGGCCAGCGCACGTGCCTGGGCCGAGGCCATGCCCTACACCCACTACATCCGCCTGCAGATCGAGCAGCTGCAGATGGGCGCGCCACTGCGCACCAGTGTCTTCACCGTGGTCGCGCTGATGGCGGCCACCGGCGCGCTGCTGTTGGTATGCACGCTGGCCTTGCAACTGGCACGCAAGAATCCAGAGAGCTGGGGAGGACGGTGATGGACAAACGGTACGAAACATCTGCCGAACCCCCGACCCTCTGGAGCGCCTGGCTGCAAGCCCTGGCCACCATGGGCCGCGACAAGGGCGTGCTGCTGCTGCTCGTGGCCGCGCCGGTGCTCTACGGCTTCTTCTACCCCTGGTTCTATGCCGACGAAGTGCTCACGCGCGTGCCCGTGGCGGTGGTGGACATGGACCGCAGCAGCCTGTCGCGCCAGATCACGCGCTTTGCCGAGGCGGACCCGCGCATCGAGGTGCGCCTGGTGACCGCCAGCGAGCGCGAGGCGCAGGAGGCGCTGTGGCGCGGCGAGGTGGAAGGCTATGCGCTGATACCCCCCAACCTCAAGCGCAGCGTGGTGCGCGGCGAGGAGGCCCTGGTCCGCGTCGAAGGCAACGGCGCCTATGCGCTGCTCAACAAGGCCGTGCAGTACGGCTTTGCCGAGGCCGTGGGCACCGTGTCCGCCGGAATCGAGATCCGCAAGCTGCAGGCCGCGGGCCAGAGCGCGCAGCAGGCCGCGGCCAGCCGCAATCCGGTGCAGTTGCAGATGGTGGCGCTGTTCAACCCGACCGAGGGCTACGGAAGCTTCGTCGTGCCCGCCGTGGCCCTGCTGATCCTGCAGCAGACGCTGCTCATGGGCGCGGCCATGCTCACCGGCACCTGGGTGGAAGCCGGCCAGCGCCGCGCCCGTGCCCGCACCTGGCTGGGCCGGTTGCTGGCGCTGTGCACCCTGGGCTGGGTCAGTGGCCTGTTCTACTTCGGCTGGATCTTTGTGCTGCACGACTACCCGCGCGGCGGCAACCCGCTCGGGGCGCTGGCGCTGCTGGCCTGCTACGTGCCCGCCATCGCGGCCCTGGGCGCGCTGATCGGCCTGTGGGTGGGCAACCGCGAGCGCGCTTTGCAGGTGCTGCTGTTCACCACCCTGCCGATCGCCTTCGTGGCCGGCTTCTCGTGGCCCGTGGAGGCCCTGCCCGAGCCGCTGCAGTGGCTGCGCTGGCTGCTGCCCAGCACCTCGGGCGTGCAGGCCTCGCTGCGGCTCAACCAGCTGGGCGCGCCGTTGTCGGCGGCATTGCCCCAGCTGTGCGCCCTGGTGGCGCTGTGCACCGCATGCACGGTGGCGCTGCTGGCCTGGACACGGCCCGGGCGTCCTGGGTCTGTTAAATCTGGCTGACGATCTCAGAACCTGGGCGGCAACCCCGCGTACCATCACAGGCATTCCGGTATTTCCAGAGAAGATGGCCTTGAAACACTCCGCACCGCCTGACCCTGCACCCAGCGACGGCAACGCCCCGCACTACCAGCGCATCGTCGATGGCGTGCTGGCGGACTCCAGGCACCTGATGGAGCGCGTCGCCGAGGCCACGCGCATGTCTTTGCAATTACGCCAGGACCAGGCCCGCACCCCGGGCGAGCACCAGGGCATGCTCGAAGCGCAGCAGCAGCTCATGCGGCTCACCTCCGTGATGGGCGAGCGCTACCCTGGCGCGTTGCGCAAGGCACTCGAACAACAAAGCGTGGCGCCGGGAGAGGAAAAACCCTCGCGCTCCCTGTTCACCATCCATTTCGACCAGCTCGAACTGATGGACGAGTCGCAGATCACCGAAAGCGTCGAGCGCGCCCGCGCCAGGCAGGTCCTGGCTTCTGCCGTGGAAGGCCCCCTGGCCGACCTCGACGCTCTGGTCTGTGCAGCCCGGGGACTCCCAAGGGTGCAGCCCGAGAACAACCCCCTGCGCCCCGAAGTCTTCCTGCAGGCGCTGCAGGCCGTGGTGTCGCAGATGCAGGCCACCGCGCAGGTGCGCAACGACTGGATGGCGCACATGGCCAAGGCGCTGGGCACGGAGCTCAAGGGGCTCTACCTGGCGCAGATCGACCTGCTCAAGCAAGGCGGCGTGCAGCCCGTGGGCTACGCCATGCGCCAGGCCGACGGCCAGTATGTGTACGTCGCGCCGGGCAGCGGCGAGACGTCTCCCGGGTTTGGTGCCGAAACGGACCTGCCCGTGCCGGCAGGCTCCGGCGACCCGTTGCTCACACTCGACCGGCTGCGCCGCCTGCTGCTCGGCGAGTTCAGCGAAAAGCACGCACCTGCGCAGTCCCCGGCGGCCGCGCCGGACGATGAACCCTTCGCCGAACGTTTTGCACGCGAGTTCGACAGCCCGGTACAGCTTCCGCAGATCGACCCGCCCGCCACGGATTTCGCCATGACCGTGCCCGCCGCCTTCGAGGCGCTGCAGGAGATGAACCAGGTCGGCCAGATGATGGAGCGCCTGGGCAGCCAGCGCGCCCAGCCGGGCGACGGCCCAGGGCAGAAGCGCGCCGCGGGGCTGGGGGACGCCCTGGGCATGGAGGTGGTCGCGCTGATGGTGGACAACATCGCGCGCGACAACCGGCTGCCATGGCCCGTGCAGCAGTTCGTGCGCGCCCTGGAGCCTGCCCTGATGCAGCTGGCGCTGGCCGACCCCCGGTTCTTCAGCAACAAGGAGCATCCCGCGCGCCGCCTGCTGCAGGACATCGCCGACCACAGCATGGCCTTCAACGGGGCCGAGGCACTGGGCTTCAAGCGCTTCATGCGCTCCCTCATGGACATTGCCGGCCCGCTGGCCTCGGCCTCCATCGAAGGGGCCGACGATTTCGAGCAGGTCCGGCAGCAACTGCACACGCAATGGGCAGACAGCGAGCAGGCGCGCGAACAGGAGCGCCAGCGCGCCATCGAGGCGCTGCAGCACGCCGAGCAGCGCCACGTGCTGGCAGCCAGACTGTCCGGCGAGATCCGGTTGCTGCCGCAGCTCGAGCAGATTCCCGGCGAAATTGCCCATTTCCTGCTCGGCCCCTGGGCCCAGGTCATGGCCCAGGCGCGCCTCATCGACCAGACAGGCAGCGCGGACCCGGGCCGCTACCAGGAGCTGGTGGGCGCCCTGGTGTGGAGCGCGCAGCCCGAGCTGACCCGCATGAACACCGGCGAGCTCGCGCGCCTGCTGCCCCAGCTGCTGCCCCGGCTGCGCGAGGGCCTTGCATTGATCGACTACCCCCCGGACAGGACCGAGGCGGTCTTCGAGCAGCTGATGGAGTTGCACCAGCAGGCCTTCCAGGGCGGGTCCAAGCCTGCCGCACCGACCCATGCTCCAGCGCCGCCGGGCACCGAGTCTGCGGAACCACCGGACCTGCTCCTGGATGAAGAGCCATGGGTCGCGCCATCGGAAGCCCAGGATTCCGGCTTCATGGACGACTTGCAGCCCTCTGTGCCAGGAGACCTGGAGCCCCTGCCGACCCCCACCCCGGCGGATGCACCCGCCAGGCCCACGCTGGCCGTCGGCAGCTGGGTCAACCTGCTGGTGGCAGGCCAGTGGGAGCGCACCCAGCTGTCCTGGGTCGGCTCGCAGGGCACCTTCTTCCTCTTCACCAACGCGTCCGGCCGAACCCAGTCGATGACCCTGCGGCTGCTCGACCGGTGCATCCAGCAAGGCAGCCTGCAGGTGCTCAGCCAGCAGCCCGTGGTGGATGTCGCCCTGGACGCCGTGGCGCAGGCGGCCATGCGCAACAGCGTGGAAAGCAGGCTGTGAACGGAAGCTAGGCTCCAGCAGGGGCGTGCCGCCCCGATCTCTTCAGCACCAGCATGCCGAACAGCGGCGCCATGATGTACATGCTCACCGAGTAGATGGCCGCTGGCAGCGCGAGCTGGAAGTTGTCGAGCACCGACAGCGCGATGAAGATCGCCAGGGTGGAGTTGTGGATGCCGATCTCGAAGCCGATGGCCGTGGCCATGGATTTGTCCATGCCCAAGGCGCGTGGCAGGAAGTAGCCCACGCAGAGGCTCAGGGCATTGAACAGCAGCACGGCCGGGCCGATGTCCGCAAACGATGCCGACAGCGCCGCCCATTCCTTGGCAATGGCGATCAGCGCGAACGACGCCAGCACCACGGCGCTGAAGATCTTCATGGGCTTTTCCATGCGCGCGCTGAAGGCCGGTGCGCGCCGGTGCACCCACATGCCCACCACCACGGGGATGAGCACGATCACGATCACCTCCACCACCTTGCCGAACTGCAGCGGCACTACCTGGCCGGTCCTGGCGAAGGTGGCGATGGCCCAGTTGGTGATGAGCGGCAGGCTCACGATGGACAGCACGGTGTTGATGGCCGTGAGCGAGATGTTCATCGCCACGTTGCCGCCGAACAGGTGGCTGAACAGGTTGGCCGACACGCCGCCCGGCGATGCCGCCAGCAGCATCAACCCCACCGCGTAAAGCGGTGGCACGCCCAGCAGAACGATGAGGCCGTAGCAGGCCGCGGGCAGCACCAGCACCTGCAGCACCAGGGCCAGTACCACGGCGCGCGGGTGCTGCAGCAGGCGCTTGAAGTCCGCCACGGTGAGCGACAGGCCCAGGCCGAACATGACGAGGCCCAGCGCAATGAACAGCAGCGTGGGCAGGATGGAAATGAAACTCATGGTGCGCAACCGCGGCCAGGGGCTGACCGCGCTCCTGTGGCAAAGCCCACGCCACCGCCATGCGGTGCCGTGGGCGAAATCAATGAACGAGGAGAGAGAGAGGGAGAGGCGCCGGGTCAGGCCGTGGCGGCAGGACCGGTGCGCAGGCGTACCGGGCCGCTGCGCTGCTCGATGGCGTGCTGCACTTCCTTGCGCAGGCCCATCAGAAAGCCCAGCTCGGCGACCACGAAGAGCGGCCCCACGATCAGGCCAACCAGGTCGTCCACGAAGGCCGGCTTGCGGCCCTCGTAGTAGTGGCCCACGAACTGGATCACCCAGCCCACGGCGAACAGGCCCATGCCCGCGGCCAGCCACAGCGTGGTGCCCTGCAGTGCCAGCCACTGGCCGCCGGCCAGCATGGCAGCCTGCAGCGTGGCCATCACCAGGCCGAAGCGCGTGTCGAGCCGGAAGTAGAAGACACTGGCCGCGATGGCGGCCGCCAACGCGGGCCCCACGGGCACCCCGCCCAGCAGCCAGGTGGGGCGCGAGAGCAGGATCACCACGGCGAACATGATCATCGGCACGCCAACGAAATGGGTGTGGATGTTGCGCGGGTCGCGGTGGTAGTCAGCGTATTTGGACAGCTGGTCGATCAGGGTTTTCATGGGTGTCTCCTGGTTATTGTTGTGAGCAGCATCCATACTCGTGCGGCGCCCGCCCCCCGTCTGTCGGGGAGCCGACACAAACCCAGCCTTCCCCGACTGCATGACCGACCCCGTCGCCTACCTTCCCGTGCTCCAGTCCGGCCGCTGGTTTGCCCACCTGCCGCCCGACTTCGCCCAGCCCCTGCTGGCCATGGCCCACCTGCGCCACCTGGCGCCGGGCGAGGTGCTCTTTCTGCGCGGCGATGCGCCCTGCGGGCTGTACGCCGTGGTGCGCGGCGCGATCAGCATTTCGGGCACGGGCGGGCGGGCCGACGAAGCGCGCGCCGCCATGCTCACGCGGCTGGAGCCCCCGCACTGGTTCGGCGAGATCTCGGTGTTCGACAATTCGGCCCGCACGCACGATGCCCACGCGGCCGAAGCCAGCACGCTGCTGCAGATACCGCACGAGCCGCTGCAGGCCTGGCTCACCGCCCACCCTCAGCACTGGCATGCGCTGGCCCTCTTGCTCACCGACAAGCTGCGCACGGCCTTCGTGGCCATCGAGGAGCTGGCCCTGCTGCCTGCCGGCCAGCGGCTGGCGCGCCGCCTGGTGATGATGGCCGAGGGCTATGGCCAGTGGACGGCCGAGGGCCGGTCGCGCCGGGTGATCGGCATATCCCAGGAGCAGCTGTCGCTGATGCTGGCCATCTCGCGCCAGACCACGAACCAGATCCTCAAGGAGCTGGAGGGCCGCGCCCTGGTGCGCGTGCACCGCGGCGAGGTGGAGATCCTGGACCTCGCGGCCCTGCGCGCCACTTGCTATTAAAACAATAGCTATCAGCACATACGGGTTATTACCCAAGGGCATTTTCGGGCAAAATACTAAGAACACTTTGCATTTCCGGGCAAAATGCAGCCATGCAACTGAACTACATCGCCAACGCCTCTGTTCCGTCCTCGTCGGGCCGCACGCTTGCCGTGATCGACCCGTCCGACGGCCAGCCCTTCGACGAGATCCAGCGCAGCAACGCCGACGACATCGATGCGGCGGTGCATGCGGCGCGCCAGTGCTACAACGCCGTGTGGCAGCGCATGGCGCCCGCCGACCGCGGACGCCTGCTGCAGCGCCTGTCGGCCAAGGTGCTCGAGCATGCCGACGAGCTCACGGCCCTGGAGCAGCGCGACTGCGGCAAGCCCACCAAGCAGGCACGTGCCGACACACTGGCGCTGGCGCGCTACTTCGAGTTCTATGCCGGTGCCTGCGACAAGCTGCATGGCGAGACCCTGCCCTACCTGGACGGCTACAGCGTACTCACCTGGCGCGAGCCGCATGGCGTGACGGGCCATGTGATCCCCTGGAACTACCCGATGCAGATCTTCGGCCGCAGCGTGGGCGGGGCCCTGGCTGCCGGCAACGTCTGCGTGGTCAAGCCGGCCGAGGACGCCTGCCTGTCGCTGATCCGCGTGGCACAGCTGGCGGCCGAAGTGGGCTTTCCATCCGGCGCGCTGAACATCGTCACCGGCTATGGCCACGAGGTGGGCGACGCGCTGGCGCGCCACCCGGGCATCGACCACATCAGCTTCACCGGCAGCCCCAAGATCGGCACGCTGATCCAGCAGGTGGCGGCCGAGCGCCACTGCCCCGTGACGCTGGAGCTCGGCGGCAAGAGCCCGCAGATCATCTTTGCCGATGCCGACCTGGATGCCGCCGTGCCCGTGGTGATCAACGCCATCGTGCAGAACGCCGGCCAGACCTGCAGCGCCGGCTCGCGCGTGCTGATCGACTCGCTGATCTACGAACCCCTGCTCGAACGCCTGGGCAAGGCCTTCGAGGCCCTGCGCGTGGGCCCGGCGGCCATGGACCTCGATGTGGGCCCGCTGATCCGCCAGACCCAGCAGCAGCGCGTGTGGGACTTCCTGTCCGACGCTCAGGTGGCCGGCATCCCCATGGTGGCCCAGGGCGTGGTGGTGGACGAGTCGCCCGAAGGCGGCTTCTACCAGGCCCCCACGCTGCTGCGCGACGTGCCCGTGCAGCACCGCCTGGCACAGGAAGAAGTCTTCGGCCCCGTGCTCTCGGCCATGGCCTTCCAGGACGAGGACCATGCGGTGGAGCTGGCCAATGCCACGCAGTTCGGCCTAGTAGCCGGCATCTGGACGCGCGACGGCTCGCGCCAGTTCCGCATGGCCAAGCGCGTGCACAGCGGCCAGGTGTTCATCAACAACTACGGCGCCGGCGGTGGCGTGGAGCTGCCCTTCGGCGGCGTGAAGTCCAGCGGCTACGGGCGCGAAAAGGGCTTCGAGGCGCTGTACGGCTTCACCACGCTCAAGACCGTGGCCATCAAGCACGGTTGAACACGAGCTCTTGGCCCACCCGCAGGGCGGGCCACCCCGATTTCCCCAAGACCTCTTCATGCCCCTGAGCCCCCCCGCCCCCCGCACCGCCCGGCATGTACGGCGCGTGACCTACCAGGGCTATGAACGCGACGACGGCCTGTGGGACATCGAAGGCGAGCTGCACGACAGCAAAGCCTACGACGCCCCCGTGCACCGTGGCGAAGGCGTGCGCCGCGCGGGCGAGCCCATCCACCACATGCTGCTGCGCGTCACGGTGGACCGCCAGCTCGTGGTGCAGGCCATCGACGTGGCGATGGACGCCCACCCGCTCAAGGACTGCCCGCTGGCCCAAGCCGCGCTGCAGCAGATGGTGGGCTGCAGCATGACCCGCGGCTGGCGCCAGGCCATCCAGAAGCACCTGGGCGGCGTGGCCAGCTGCACCCACCTGCGCGAGCTGCTGTTCAATTTGGCCACCGCCGCCTTCCAGTCCGTCACCGCCGTTTTCGCGCCGCCCGCCAATGGCGACCCGCCGCGGCACCTGAACCAGTGCACCGGCTGGGCATTCGACGGCAACGGCGTGAGGGAGCACTTTCCGCAGTTCTACGGCCGCGTGCCCTCAACGCCCAGCAAGCCCGACACGGCGACACCGCCCGCCGAGCGCTGACCACGGCCGGCCCCCCGCTTTTACCGCCAAACTTTTTCCAAAGACAGGGAGACATTCTATGCGTGCACAGAACAAGTCCGTCATCGTCACCGGCGCCGGCAACGGCATTGGCGAGGGCATTGCCAAGCGCCTGGCAGCCGAAGGCGCCAGGCTCATCGTCAACGACATCAACGAGGCCGGCGGCCAGCGCGTGGTGGCCGAGATCACCGCCGCTGGCGGCACGGCCGCCTTCTTCAAGGCCGACGTGACCAACTCGGCCCAGGTCAAGGCCCTGGTCGATGAAGCCGTGCGCCTGTATGGCCAGCTCGACGTGATGGTCAACAACGCCGGCTGGACGCATCGCAACCGCCCCATGCTGGAGGTGAGCGAGGAAGAGTTCGACAAGGTCTATGCCATCAACATGAAGAGCATCTACCTCTCGGCCATCCACGCCGTGCCGGTGCTGCGCAAGGTGGGCGGCGGCAGCATCATCAACATCGCCTCCACCGCCGGCCTGCGCCCACGGCCAGGGCTGACCTGGTACAACGGCTCGAAAGGCGCGGTGATCATCACCAGCAAGTCCATGGCTGCCGAGCTGGGCCCGGACAATATCCGCGTGAACTGCATCAACCCCGTGTTCAATCCCGACACCGGCCTGGCCGCAGAGTTCGCGGGCGGCCCTGTGGACGATGCACGCCGCGCCAAGTTCCTGGCCACCATCCCACTGGGCCGCTTCTCCACCGCGCTCGACGTGGCCAACGCCGCGCTCTACCTGGCCAGTGACGAGGCCTCGTTCATCAACGGTGTGTGCATCGAAGTCGACGGCGGCCGCTGCGTCTAAGAAGGTGTGAACGGGCCCGCCACAGGGGATTAGGGCAGACCGCACTGCGGCGACTGCGGTACTGCGGCAAAATCGGCCCCATGGCCGAACGTGTGATCCCCCTTGTGGACCAGCGCAGCGCCGCCCTCAGGGCGGTGGTGCCGCTGCATGGCCAGGTGCCCACCGGCCACCTGGTGGACACGCGCGGGCGCCCCTTGCGCGACCTGCGCATCAGCGTGACGGACCGCTGCAACTTCCGCTGCAGCTACTGCATGCCCAAGGAAGTGTTCGACAAGGACTACCCCTACCTGCCGCACAGCGCACTGCTCAGCTTCGAGGAGATCACGCGCCTGGCAAGGCTCTTCCTGGCCCACGGGGTGCGCAAGATCCGGCTCACGGGGGGCGAGCCGCTGCTGCGCAAGAACCTCGAAGCCCTGGTGGCGCAACTGGCCGCCCTGCGCACGGTGGACGGCACACCTCCCGACCTCACGCTTACCACCAACGGGTCGCTGCTGGTGCGCAAGGCCCGCGCGCTCAAGGATGCGGGACTGAACCGCGTGACGGTGAGCCTTGATGGCCTGGACGACACGGTGTTCCGGCGCATGAACGATGTGGATTTTCCGGTGGCCGACGTGCTGGCGGGTATCGAGGCCGCGCATGCGGCCGGCCTGTCGCACGTCAAGGTCAACATGGTCGTCAAGCGCGGCACCAACGACCACGAGATCCTGCCCATGGCTCGGCACTTTCGCGGCACGGGCACCACGCTGCGCTTCATCGAGTACATGGACGTGGGGGCCACCAACGGCTGGCGCATGGACGAGGTGCTGCCCTCGGCCGAGCTGATCGCGCGCCTGCGCACCCACCTGCCGCTGGTGCCGCTCGATCCTGCCAGCCCTGGCGAGACCGCCGAGCGCTGGGGCTATGCCGACGCCAGCGGCCGGCACGACCCGGCGCTGGGCGAGATCGGCGTGATCAGCAGCGTGACCCAGGCCTTCTGCCACGACTGCAACCGCGCGCGCCTGTCCACCGAAGGCCAGCTCTACCTGTGCCTCTTCGCCAGCCAGGGCCACGATCTGCGCAGCCTGCTGCGCGGCGGTGCGAGCGACGAGGCCATCGCCTCGGCCATCGCCCCCATCTGGCAGGGCCGCAGCGACCGCTACTCCGAACTGCGCAGCAGCCTGCCCGCGGATGCCACGCCAGGACCGCGCCGGGTGGAGATGAGCTACATCGGCGGATGAGGGCGCAGCCACCGCTGCCCTTCCATTTTTTCTTCAACGCGCACAGGGCCATCACCTTCCAATGATCGAGATCCAGGACATCACCGGCCTCGTGCTGGCCGGGGGCCGCGGCTCCCGCATGGGCGGGGTCGACAAGGGCCTGCAAGGCTTTCGCGGCATGCCGCTGGCGCTGCACACGCTGATCCGGCTGCAGATGCAGACCGGGGCCACCATGGTCAACGCCAACCGCAACCTGGCAGCCTACGAATCATTCGGCGCGCCGGTGTGGCCTGACGTGCTGGCCGACTACGCCGGCCCGCTGGCCGGCTTCATGACCGGGCTGGAGCGCTGCGAAACCCCGTGGATGCTCACCGTGCCCTGCGACACCCCCCTGTTCCCGCTGGACCTGGCGGCGCGCCTGGCTGCGGCGGCCGACGAAGCGGGTGCCGACATCGCGATGGCGGCCGCCCCCGAGGACGATGGCAGCGGCCAGGTGGCCGTGCGCCCCCAGCCCGTGTTCTGCCTGTTGCGCGTGGACCTGCTGGAGAGCCTGGTGGCCTTCACCCAGGCCGGTGGCCGCAAGATCGATGCGTGGACCGGCCAGCACGCCTGCACCATGGTGCCCTTCAACGCGCCGGGCGATGACCCGCAGGCCTTCTGCAACGCCAACACCCTGGCCGAACTGCACGCGCTGGAGGCCGGTACACCATCCAACCGCCCATGAAGACCCTTGCCCAGATTGCCGCCGAACTGCAGGGCTACGACCCCAAGGCCCTGAGCGTTGCCGATGCCAATGCTTTTCTCGCGCGCCTGGTGCAGCCGGTGCAGGGCAGCGAAACCCTGCCCCTCTTCGACGCACTCGGGCGCGTGCTGGCCAGCGACGTGGTCTCGCCCGTGAGCGTGCCGCCGCACGACAACTCGGCCATGGACGGCTATGCGCTGGCTGGCGCCCAGCTGGTGCCGGGCCAGCCGCTCACGCTGCGCCCCGTGGGCACGGCCCTGGCCGGCAAGGCCTGGGCGGGCACGGTGTCCGCCGGCGAGTGCGTGAAGATCATGACCGGCGCCATCATGCCCGCTGGGCTGGATACCGTGGTGCCGCAGGAGTTCACCACCACCGGTGCAGACGGCTCCATCACCATCGCCGCCGGCGTGCTGCGCCCGGGCGACAACCGCCGCTTCAAGGGCGAGGACCTGATGCAGGGCAGTGTTGCGCTTGCGCAGGGCGAACTGCTCACCCCCGCCGCGCTGGGCCTGGTGGCCAGCCTGGGCCTGCCCACCGTCACGGTGCACCGCCGCCTGCGCGTGGCCTACTTTTCCACCGGCGACGAGATCCTGAGCCTGGGCGAGGCCCCGCGCGAAGGCGCGGTATACGACAGCAACCGCTACACCGTGTTCGGCCTGCTCACGCGCCTGGGGGTGGAGGTGATCGACCTCGGGGTGGTGCGCGACGAGCCCGCCCTGCTGGAGGCGGCCTTTCGCCAGGCGGCGCAGCAGGCCGACGCCATCATCACCAGCGGCGGCGTGAGCGTCGGCGAGGCGGACCACACGCGCACCATGATGAAGCAACTGGGCGATGTGGCCTTCTGGCGCATCGCCATGCGCCCGGGCCGCCCCATGGCCGTCGGGCGTTTGGCCAGCGACACGCAGGACGATGGCCGCAGCGCCGTGCTGTTCGGCCTGCCCGGCAACCCGGTGGCGGTGATGGTCACCTTCCTGGCCTTCGTGCGCCCGGCCCTGCTGCGCATGATGGGCAGCACCCACACCCCCGTGCCCCTGATGCGCGCCACCAGCACCGAGGCCCTGCGCAAGAAGCCCGGCCGCACCGAGTACCAGCGCGGCACCGTGAGCACCGCGCCCGACGGCAGCCTGCAGGTCTGCACCACGGGCAACCAGGGCTCGGGCGTGCTCAGTTCCATGGTGCAGGCCAATGGCCTCATCGTGCTGCACCATGGCCAGGGCGACGTGGCCATCGGAGAACCGGTGGACGTCATGGTCTTTGACGGCGTGATCTGACACGCAGGTGCGGCATGGACTTCTTAACGCATGCCGAAACACGGCCTACGCTGTACCGACCATCCCATTCGAACGAGATTCACCATGCCCTACGCAGCCAAACACCTTGTACAACCCCCCTCACGCGATGAAGTGGACCAGTTGGCCGGTGCCACCGTCGTCGAGTTCGGCACGCCCTGGTGCGGCCATTGCCAGCGTGCCCAGCCCCTGATCGAAGGGGCCTTGAAAGACCGGGCCGATGTGGCCCACATCAAGGTCGAGGACGGCCCCGGCCAGCGCCTGGGCCGCACCTTCGGCGTGAAGCTCTGGCCCACGCTGGTCTTCCTCAAGGATGGCAAGGAAGTGGAGCGCCTGGTGCGTCCCCAGCAGGCTGTCGACGTGGAACAGGCCCTGCAGACCGTCGTGGGATAACACTCTTCAGTTTCTCTTCTTCATCGCGAGCAGATAGCCCACCCGAAGCGCGCGGTGCAGCCTGAACGCCCGGGTGAAGGGGTTGTATCCCAGCCCACGCGAGTCCTTGAGCGTGAGGCCCGCCGCCTTCGCATCGGCCACCAGCTCGTGCGGGCGGATGAACTTGCGCCAGTTGTGCGTGCCCACGGGCAGCAGCCGCAGCACCCGCTCCGCACCGAACACCGCGATCAGCCACGCGAGGGGCGTGCGGTTGATGGTGGAAAAGAACACCCAGCCACCGGGCTTGACCAGCCGTGCGCAGGCCTCGATCACCAGGCGCGGTTCGGGCACGTGCTCCAGCATCTCCATGCAGGTCACCACGTCGTAACTGCCTGGCTGCTCGGCCGCCAACTCCTCGGCCGACACGGCGCGGTAGGCCACGCTCGCACCGGTCTGGCGGGCATGCAGCGTGGCCACCTTGAGCGGCTTGTCCGCCAGGTCGATGCCCAGCACATCGGCACCGCGCCGGGCCATGGATTCGGCCAGGATGCCGCCGCCGCAGCCCACGTCGAGCACACGCTTGCCCTTGAGCGATGACACCGCATCGTCGATCCACTGCAGGCGCAGCGGGTTGATTTCGTGCAGCGGGCGGAACTCCGATTGCGGATCCCACCAGCGGTCGGCCAGTTGCTGGAATTTGGCGAGTTCGGCGGCGTCGAAGTTGGTGTGGACCATGGTGTTGCTCCTTTGGAAGTTGGGAAGATCGATCGGCCTGGCGCCTGTCACCAGTGGCCCCGGGCCCGGTTCCAGCGGTAGAGCCCGCGCGCAAAGGCGTTGTAGAAAAGGTCAGTGACCTTGCGCACACCCCACCAGCGCAGCGGCGCGGCCAACCAGCCCCAGCGGGGCACGCGCCGCAGGGCTGCGGCCAGGGCATCGGCGCCCACCTGCATGCGCCCCTGCCCGTCGGCCACGTGCAGGCGCTCACGCACGGCTTCGAGGTCTAGGCCCAGGGCGTCGAGCACCTCGGGGTGATGGTGCACGTCCACCCACTGCACATCCTTATCGCTTGCCAGCCGCTCCCGCATGGCGCAGATGCCGGCATCGCACACGGGGCAGGCGCTGTTGTAGTAGACGGTGGCGGTGCGGTTCGGGCTGTCGGTCATGGTCGTGCTCCTTGGCACCCATCATATCTATATTTAGTTAAATACCTAAATATTTAATTAAATAAATCACGACCCAGCCTGGCTAGAATGTGTGAATGGAAAAAATCTTCGAAGCACTTGCGTCCACTCCCCGGCGCAAGATCCTGGCCTACCTGTCCGAGACCGAGCTGTCGGCAGGCGAGATCGCCACGCGCTTCGAAATGAGCAAGCCCTCGCTCTCGCAGCATCTCAAGGTGCTGGAGAACGCGGGCCTCGTCACCTCGGAAAAACGCGGCCAGTTCGTCTACTACAGCCTGCAGCGCGACAACCTGGCCCATACCCTCACGGGCTTCATGCAAAGTGTGTGCCCCGTGTCCACGGGGCTCAAGAAGGAAAGCCGCGCCCTGGCCCAGAGCAAGGCCAAGGCGGCAGGCGCCAAGCCCAAACCAGCGGCCGAGTAGAGAACCATGCCCCTCCCCTCCAGCCTCACGGCCTGGCATTCAGCCGGATAACTGGGCCTGTCAACACCAATTTCGGGGTCGCGAAAGCCCTGGACGGAAAGCCGCAGACAGCGCTGTGGCACGGCAAGGCTCTCCAACAACGTTGGCTGGTTGAGGGTCAAGCCGCTTTAGCCCCGGCCTGCAAAGGGCATGTTGGATGCCATCACGGTCATGTTGAGCACGTTGGCGGACAGCGGCAGGCCGGCCATGTAGCGCACGGCATCGGCCACGTGCTTGACGTCCATCAGGGGCTCGGTGGACATGGTGCCATTGGCCTGGCGCACGCCTTCGCCCTTGCCCATGCGGGCAGCCAGGTCGGTCAGCGCATTGCCGATGTCGATCTGGCAGCCCACGATGTTGAAGGGGCGGCCGTCGAGTGCCAGGCACTTGGTGAGGCCCAGCACGGCGTGCTTGCTGGCCGTGTAGGGGCTGCTGAAGGGCCGCGGCGTGTGCGCCGAGATCGAGCCGTTGTTGATGATGCGCCCGCCCTGGGGCGACTGGCGGCGCATGAGGCCGAAGGCCGCCCGCGCGCACAGGAACACGCCGGTGATGTTGGTGTCCACCACGTCCAGCCACTTTTCCACGGGCAGCTCGTCCATGGGCACGGCAGGCGCGCCGATGCCGGCGTTGTTGAACAGCAGGTCCAGGCGGCCGCATTCCTTTTCGACCGTCTGGAACAGCGCATCCACGCTCTCGGGCTTGCGCACATCGGACACCACGGCCAGGGCCTTGCCGCCCTCGGCCTGCACCTCGGCGACAAGGGCATCGAGCAGCTCGGTGCGGCGGCCGGTGGCCACGACGAAGAAACCGTCCTGCGCGAGGGCCTTGGCAACGGCACGGCCGATGCCGCTGCCGGCGCCGGTGACGAGGGCAACTTTCTGGTCTGGGAGAGAGGACACGCAATAACTCCTGTTGGGTAGGAAAACAATGGCGAACGCAGGACCTTATACCGCGCCGTGCGACTCCACATACAGGGCGTACAGCGAATGGCTGCTGGTCATGTACAGCCGGTTGCGCTTGGGCCCGCCGA
>JAZKEE010000092.1:0-9280 GCA_040387235.1 Pseudomonadota bacterium | reverse complement strand
TCGTCGCGGAAGCACTTGGTGATCTGGTAGTAGCGGTCGAAGCCGGCCACCATCAACAGTTGCTTGAACAGCTGGGGCGACTGGGGCAGCGCAAAGAAATGGCCGTCGTGCACCCGGCTCGGTACCAGGTAGTCGCGCGCGCCTTCGGGCGTGCTCTTGGTGAGCATGGGGGTCTCGATGTCCACGAAGCCATTGGCGTCGAGGAACTTGCGCACTTCCATGGTCACCCGGTAGCGCAGCATCAGGTTGTTCTGCATGTAGGGGCGGCGCAGGTCCAGCACGCGGTGCGTGAGGCGCGTGGTTTCGCTGAGGTTTTCCTCGTCGATCTGGAACGGAGGCGTGACCGAGGGGTTGAGCACGTTCAGCTCATGGCACAGCACTTCGATCTGGCCGGTCTTGAGCTTGTCGTTGGTGGTGCCGGCAGGGCGCGCGCGCACCACGCCCTTGACCTGCACGCAGAACTCGTTGCGCACGTCTTCGGCGATCTTGAACATCTCGGCGCGGTCCGGGTCGCACACCACCTGCACATAGCCTTCGCGGTCGCGCAAGTCGATGAAGATCACACCACCGTGGTCACGGCGGCGGTTCACCCAGCCAGACAGGGTGACGGTTTGGCCCAACAGGGCTTCGGTCACAAGACCGCAATAGTGGGAACGCATGGCCATGGCAGAACTTCCGGCGCCCCTCGGGCGCATTGAGAGAGAAAGGGTTACTTGGGAGGCAGCTGGATGGTCGGGTCGACCGGGGCCACCACGCCCATCGAAACAATGTACTTGAGCGCCGAGTCCACGCTCATGTCGAGCTCGACGCAGTCGCTCTTGCGCAGCATCACGAAATAGCCACCCGTGGGGTTGGGGGTGGTGGGCACGTACACGCTCACGAATTCATCGCGCAGGTAGGCCGCAATCTCGCCATTGGGTGCACCAGTGACGAAGGCCACCGTCCAGACGCCTTCGCGCGGCCACTGCACCAGCACGGCCTTGCGAAACGCATTGCCGTTCTCGGCGAACAGGGTGTCGGAGACTTGCTTGACGCTGGAGTAGATCGAGCGCACCACCGGGATGCGGTGCACCAGGGCATCGCCCCACTGCACCAGCTTGCGGCCGGCGAAATTGCTGGCAATGGCACCCACCACCAGCAGGATGGCGAGCGTGAGCACCACGCCGAAGCCGGGCACGTGCACGCCCAGCACCCGGTCCGGCTGCCAGGCCTCCGGCAGGATCTGCAGGGTCTGGTCCAGCGTACTGACGATCCAGTGCAGCACCCACGCGGTGATGACACCGGGCACGATGACCAGCAAACCGGTGAACAACCATTTGCGCAAGGAAGGCATCCGCTAAGACTCAGGTTTTGGGGGTGGAGCCCGTGCCGGCGCTCGGAGCGCTGGCAGGAGGGGTGGATTCCTTCTTGGGGGCGTCCGTGCTCGCGGCTGCCGCTGGCGCCGCTGCCGGGGCGTCGCCGCCCTTGGCATCGGCAGCGGGTGCCGCCGCAGGCGCGCCGGCTGTGTTTCCACCGCGAAAATCCGTCACGTACCAGCCCGAACCCTTGAGCTGGAAGCCCGCAGCGGTGACCTGCTTGGAGAACGCCTCGGCGCCGCACGCCGGGCACACCGTGAGCGGTGCGTCGGAGAGTTTTTGCAGCACGTCCTTGGCATGGCCACAGGAACTGCATTTGTAGGCGTAGATAGGCATGTCGGGCGTGTCGTTGAAGGCAAAGTGCAAAACCTTCAATTATAGGCGTGCAGGCCCAAAGTCCCTACCCGGTACCCCTGCGGTCCTGGTGCTTGGCACCAGGACGGTGCGGAAAAGTTTACTCGACCCCGACCACGCGGTGGTGCGAGGAGTGCTTGTTGGCCAGCAACTGCGGCATGAGCGAGCCCAGCAGCATGCCCACCACGGCCGCCAGCAGGCCGGCCAGTTGGGCGGGAAACACCTGCCCCAGCGGAATGGACAGGAGCAGCAACCAGGTTCCCAGGCCGAGCACGATGGCGAAGACGGCGCCCTGGGTGGTGGCGCGCTTCCAGTACAGGCCCGCCACCAGCGGCACGAAGGCGCCCACCAGGGGCACCTGGTAGGCGCCCGAGACCAGTTCGTAGATGGACGTGCCCTGCATGCGGATCGCATAGGCCAGCACGCAGCCGCTGAACACCAGCGTGGTGATGCGCATGGTGCGCAGGTGCTCCTTGTCCGTCATCGTGGGGCGGAACTGGCGCCAGATGTTCTCGGTGAAGGTGACGCTCGGCGCCAGCAGGGTGGCCGAGGCGGTGGACTTGAGCGCCGAGAGCAGCGCCCCGAAGAACAGCACCTGCATGATGAAGGGCATCTTGGCCATCACCAGCGTCGGCAGCACCTTCTGGGGATCGTCCTTGAGCAGCGCCGCCGTCTCGCCGGGCATGATGATCAGCGCGCTGGCCACGAGGAACATGGGCACGAAGGCAAACAGGATGTAGCAGATGCCGCCGATGATCGGGCCGCGCGTGGCAGCCTTGACGTTGTTGGCCGACATCACGCGCTGGAACACGTCCTGCTGCGGGATGGATCCGAACATCATGGTGATGCCCGCCGCGATGAAGAACACCACGTCGTGGAACTTGGGCTCGGGCAGGAAGCGGAACAGCTCGCGGCTCGAGGCGAACTCGATCACCTTGTCCGCCCCGCCGGCCATGTTGCCCGCGAACACGGCGATGATGGCCAGGCCCACCACCAGGATGATCATCTGGATGAAGTCCGTGACCGCCACCGACCACATGCCGCCGAACAGCGTGTAGGCCAGGATGGACACCACGCCGATGGCCATGCCCATCGGCACGCTGATGGCGTCGGCCGACAGCAGGTTGAACACCAGCCCCAGCGCCGTGACCTGCGCCGAGACCCAGCCCAGGTAGCTGAGCATGATGATCAGCGAGCAGACCACTTCCACCAGGCGGCCGTAACGCTCGCGGTAGTAGTCGCTGATGGTCAGGAGGGTCATGCGGTAGAGCTTGCCCGCGAAGAACAGGCCCACCAGGATCAGGCAGAAGCCCGCGCCGAAGGGGTCCTCCACCACGTTGCCCAGGCCCCCCTCGATGAACTTGGCCGGAATGCCCAGCACGGTTTCGGAACCGAACCACGTGGCGAACGTGGTGGTGATGATCATGTACAGCGGCAGGTGCCGCCCGGCAATGGCGAAGTCGGCTGCGTTCTTCACGCGCCGGGCCGCCACGAGGCCGATGGCAATGGTGATCAACAGATAGGCAATGACCAGGGTCAACAGCACGGCATGCTCCTCGATGTCGCGAAGGGATGGAAAAGGGAACGGCTAGAAAATCCGAAAGCGCTGCAGCACTTGCAACTGCTGTACCAGCGTGAAGAAAAGCCAGCCCAGGAAGAAGCCGACTCCTGAGTAGACGATGCCGTTCAGCAGGCGGTTGGTGCGTTTTTGCTCGGCCAGCAGCTCCATCAGCTCGCGCCGGTTGTCCTGGGGCTTGTTGCGCAGGTAGTCGTGCAGCAGGCGCGGCAGCTCGGGCAGCATTTTGGCAAAGTGCGGGCTCTCGGCCTGGATTTCGCGCCACAGGCGCTGCGGCCCCATCTGGTCGAGCATCCATTTTTCGAGAAACGGCTTGGCGGTGCTCCACAGGTCGAGCTCCGGATCGAGCTGGCGGCCCAGGCCCTCGATGTTGAGCAGCGTCTTCTGCAGCAGCACCAGCTGGGGCTGGATCTCGACGTGAAAGCGCCGCGAGGTCTGGAACAGGCGCATCAGCACCATGCCCAGCGAAATCTCCTTGAGCGGCCGGTCGAAATAGGGCTCGCATACGGTGCGGATGGCCGATTCGAGGTCATTCACCCGCGTGTCGGGCGGCACCCAGCCGCTTTCGATGTGCAGCTCGGCCACGCGCTTGTAGTCGCGCCGGAAGAAGGCCGTGAAGTTCTGCGCCAGGTACTCCTTGTCGAACTCGGTGAGCGTGCCGACAATGCCGAAGTCCAGCGATATGTAGCGCCCGAAGGTGGCCGGATCCAGGCTGACCTGGATGTTGCCCGGGTGCATGTCGGCATGGAAGAAGCCGTCGCGGAACACCTGGGTGAAGAAGATGGTGACGCCGTCGCGCGCCAGCCTGGGGATGTCGACCCCCGCATCGCGCAGCCGCTCGATCTGGTTGATGGGCACGCCGTTCATGCGCTGCATCACCATCACCTCGGCATGGCAGAAGTCCCAGAAGATCTCGGGGATCAGCACCAGGTCCAGGCCCGTCATGTTGCGGCGCAGCTGCGCGGCGTTGGCCGCCTCGCGCACCAGGTCCAGCTCGTCGTGCAGGTAGTTGTCGAACTCGGCCACCACCTCGCGGGGCTTGAGGCGCTTGCCGTCGGCCGAGAGGTTCTCCACCCAGCCGGCCATCATGCGCATCAGCGCCAGGTCTTTCTCGATCACCGGCAGCATGCCCGGACGCAGCACCTTCACGGCCACTTCGCGCGCGATGCCGTGGCGGTCGCGCAGCGTGGCGAAGTGCACCTGGGCGATGGAGGCGCTGGCCACCGGGGTTCGGTCGAAAAAGGTGAAAACCTCGTCCACCGGCCGGCGAAACGCGCGCTCGATGGTGGCGATGGCGATGTCGGAGTGGAACGGCGGCACCCGGTCCTGCAGCAGCGCCAGCTCGTCGGCGATGTCCGCGGGCAGCAGGTCGCGGCGGGTCGACAGCACCTGGCCGAACTTGACGAAGATCGGCCCCAGGCGCTCCAGTGCCTCGCGCAGGCGCTGGCCGCGCGGGGCATCCAGGTTGCGCCCGATGGAGACGATGCGGGACACCAGGCGCAGCCACGGCTTCTGGAAGCTGTCGAGCACCAGCCCGTCCAGCCCATAGCGGAACACCACCCAGAGGATGGCCACACCCCGGAGAAAACGCTTCATGGACCGGTCCGGTCGGCGCCAGGGCTGGTGCTGCTGCCCGCCGAGGGCGCGGGGGCCGCAGGCGCCGGGTACGCGGGCGTGGCGCTGCCATCGGCCGGCGGCACGCGCGAGCCCACGAACTGGCGCAGCGCCTGCGCGGCCTTGCGGGCCACTTCGCTGATGGTGTGCGCAGGCGCATCGCCCACCACGCGGGAAAGGTCCTCTTCCAGGTCCCAGCGCACGTTGTCCACCAGCCAGTTGATCTCGGCGGCCAGCTGCACGTCGCCCTCGATGCGGATGGCGGGCTTGTCGCCGCGCAGTGCCACCTGGGCCAGCGCCAACGGCGAAGTCTCGGTGATTTCGAGCTGCAGGTCGGGCGTGGCGCCTTCGGCAGCCAGATTCAACAGGCCCGCCGGCGTGATCACCAGCGCCATGGAGAACGCACGCCATTGCACGCGCGCCACGCGCCCGCGCTGGCGCACCAGGCGGTCCATGGCTTCCTTCTCCTGCATGAGCACATGGTTCAGGAACAGCACCAGCCGCTGCTGCACCTCATGCACGAGCCATTGCGGCGGTTGAGGGCCGGCGGCCAGGCGTTCAAAGAGGCCATCCAGGAACGAAAAAGGGGACTGTGTTGCCATAGTCCCCGATTATTCCCTGAACTCGGCCCAAAACAGGGGTTTTGAACCGATCCGGGGTGATTTACGAAGCCGTGCTCACTGCAGGGCCTGCACGCCGGCCACAAGCCAGCCGCTGGCGCCGCTTCTGGCCTTGGTCATGTTCCATACTTCGCGGAAGGGGCTCGGGCCTGCCGAAGGCTCTTCGCGGATCATGCCCGAGAACTCCACGCTGGCCATGTAGCCGTCGTCCAGTTCCTCGATGCCAAGCAGTTGGGCGTCGATCATCACCACGTCGGTATGGTTCGGTTCGGCACCTCGGTGCGTCTCGCGCTCGGCCAACTGCGAGCGAATCTCTTCGAGCATGCTGTCGGTCATCATGGAGCGCAGGGTGGTGATGTCCGAGCGGTCCCACGCGGCCTGCAAGGTCACGAAGTTGCGCTTGGCCGCGGCCAGGAAGCCGGGCGTGTCGAAGCCTTCGGGCACACCCCAGTTCTGCGAACCGGACAGGGCCGCCCCGGCGGCGGCACCGGTCAGGCCGGAGCCGATCACCACGCCCGGACCGGCAGCTGCTGCGGCCGCAGCAGGTTGCTGCGCACGCGCCGCATCGAAGGCCATGCTGTTGCGTTCCCAGGGCCGGGCCGATGCATCGTTGCCGACGTTGTTGGGGCTGTACTGCGGAGGCACCTGGGCCGCAGCCGGCGTGGCCGCACCGGCGCCCTGGAAGGCGAAGGGCGAGCCGCCCGCTGCACCGCCCTGGTTGCCAGCGCCGCTGCGCATGCGCATGACCATCTTGAAGATGGCAAACGCCGCCACGGCCAGCAACAGGATCATCAGGATGTTGCCGAAGCCTGCGCCCAGGCCCAGCGAACTGGCCAGCCAGGCCAGGCCCAGGCCCGCGGCCAGGCCACCGAGCATGGCGCCCCAGGGCTTCTTGGGGGCGGCAGCGGCAGGGGCAGCGGCAGGCGCGGCCGGCTTGGCCGCGTTATTGGCGTTCTGGGCAGGGCCGCCGGGCGCTGCGGATTCACGCTGCGTCACGTTGCTGGACTGCTTGCCCACGGAGTTGCCGCCACCCAGACGGCGGGCGTCGGCATCCGCATGCGCGAACGCCAGCATTGCCACCAGAACCACAGACCACAGTTTCATCATGTCATCTCCATCTTGTATACGGCTGAACTTTGCTGCTCAGCACTTGATTCCAACATGCAAGGCCACTATGCCGCCAGTCATGTTGTGATAGTCCACATGCCCAAAGCCACTTTGCTGCATGAGGCTTTTGAGCTCTTCCTGGCTGGGATGCATGCGGATCGACTCGGCCAGGTAGCGGTAGCTCGAGTCATCGCCGGCCACCAGCTTGCCCAGTTGAGGCAGCACCTTGAAGGAGTACCAGTCGTAGGCCTTGGTCAGAGGCTTGGCCACCTTGGAAAATTCGAGCACCAGCAGCTTGCCGCCGGGCTTGAGCACGCGGCACATTTCCTTGAGCGCAACATCCTTGTGCGTCATGTTGCGCAAACCAAACGCCACGCTCACCACGTCGAAGTGCGCATCGGGAAACGGCAGCTTCTCGGCATCGCAGACCAGGGTGGGCAGCACCACGCCCGCGTCGATCAGGCGGTCGCGCCCGGTGCGCAGCATGGCCTCGTTGATGTCGGTATGCACCACACGGCCGGTGGTACCCACCTTCTTGGAGAACGCCAGGGCCAGATCGCCCGTGCCACCGGCGATGTCCAGCACCTGGCTGCCCTCGCGCAGGTTGGCCACCATGACGGTGTAGGCCTTCCAGGCGCGGTGCAGGCCGGCCGACATGAGATCGTTCATGACGTCGTATTTGGACGCCACCGAATCGAACACGCCGCGCACGTGGCGCGCCTTGTCCTGCTCGTCGACAGACTGGAAACCGAAGTGGGTGCTGCTCATGGGATTCATGCTAGGCGCGTGGGCGCCCAAGGTACAGCGACAACCCCGCACTGAAACGGGGCATCTGCCGCAGGGGTTTTCAACATCAGGGCATCAAAAGACAGGCAACACCTGTCCGTGCATGCCGGGTTTGCTATTGTAAAAAGAGCATTGGAGGCCAGTACACCGAGCGCCACAGTGGTGCGCGCGGGCCACAGTGCCTGCGCGGACTGGCTCAGTGGCTGCTGCAGGCGCTGCCGCCGTGACTGTGCCCTTTGTCCGCCTTGGGGGCCATGGGCGCGTCGCGGTCCACCCCGGCATCGGCCAGCCGGCTTTCGTACTGCGCCCACAGCGCGGCCTCCTGCTGGCCCAGCTCGTACAGGTATTCCCATGTGAAGATGCCCGTGTCATGCCCATCCGAGAACGTGGGCTTGACGGCGTAGTTGCCGATTGGCTCCAGGCCTTCGAGGGCCACGTCGCGCTTGCCGGTCTGCAGCACCTCCTGGCCGGGCCCGTGGCCCTTCACCTCGGCCGAAGGCGAGTACACGCGCATCAGCTCGAACGGGATGCGAAACGCAGCGCCGTCCGAGAACACCACTTCGAGCACCCGCGACTTGCCGTGCACCGTGAGCGCCTGGGGCGTGGGCGAACCCGCTTTCAAACCTGCCATGGATATCCACCTGTGAAAAACGGCCTTGGCGACGACCACCAGGCCGGCCTGCATTGTCCCACCCGCAGGCTGTGCAGCGGGCAACCCGCCGGGCTGCGCGGTTACTGCAGCGCCTGCAGCGCGGCCACCATGGCGGCCTCGGCCGCCGTCAGGCGCGCACGCAGCGCGGCTTCCCCGTCCGCGGGGCTGGGCCGCTGGGCCGCCGCCCACACCGGCGCGGGGAAATGGCTGTCCCATGCAAAGCGCGCGATCACGTGCCAGTGCAGGTGCGGCACCATGTTGCCCAACGCCGCCAGGTTGACCTTGGTAGGCGCCAGGTGCCCGCGCAGCGCCTGCTCCACGGCTGCGACGGCCTCCATGCAGTGCACGCGGTCAGCAGCCGGCAAATCGGAGAACTCGGCCGCGTGGGCATTCCACACCACGCGGTAGAAGGCCGGAAAGCCGGCTTCGTCGGCGCGGATCACGCGCACGCGCGCGCCGCGCCAGACCAGGGTGCCGCCATCGGTGGCGCACAGCGGGCAGGCGTTCTCACCTCCGTCACTCATACAAGAACCCGCTCGATGCCGCCCTGGTTGGCGCGCGCCACGTACTCGGGCATCCAGTTCTCGCCCAGGATCTCGCGCGCCATCTCGACCACGATGTAGTCGGCTTCGAGCAGCCCGTTGTTCAGGTCGTCCTGGTAGCGGTTCAGGCCCTGCAGGCAGCTGGGGCAACTGGTGAGGATCTTCACGTTGTCCTTCTCGCCCACGGCGCCGCTGGCACGCAGGGCCGCCTCGCCCTTTCGGATTTCCTCTTCCTTGCGAAAGCGCACCTGGGTGGAGATGTCAGGGCGCGTCACGCCCAGCGTGCCCGATTCACCGCAGCAGCGCTCGCTCTTGAGCACCTGCTCGCCCACCAGCGCCTTCACGGTCTTCAAGGCGTCCTGCTGCTTCATGGGGTTGTGGCACGGCTCGTGGTACAGGTAGGCACCCTTGCCCTGCAGGGCAATGCCCTTTTCCAGCAGGTACTCGTGGATGTCGATGATGCGGCTGCCCGGGAAGATCTTGTCGAACTCGTAGCCCTGCAGCTGGTCGTAGCAGGTGCCGCAGCTGACCACCACGGTCTTGATATCGAGGTAGTTCAGGGTGTTGGCCACGCGGTGGAAGAGCACCCGGTTGTCGGTGATCATCTTCTCGGCCTTGTCGAACTGGCCGCTGCCGCGCTGCGGGTAGCCGCAGCACAGGTAGCCCGGGGGCAG
>JAZKEE010000091.1:0-27509 GCA_040387235.1 Pseudomonadota bacterium | reverse complement strand
ACAATTCACCGGGGCTGCCCGTTGCGACGCTGCCGGGCTTGCAGGTCAGCACCAGGATCAGCAGGGTCAGCACGTACGGCACGGTGTTGAACAGGTGGTAACCCCAGCCCACGCCCACCGACTGCAGCGCCGGGCCGATGGCGCCAGCCCCGCCGAACAGCATGGCGGCGACCATGCAGCGCAGCGGGTTCCAGCGCGCGAAGATCACCAGTGCCACGGCGATCAGGCCCTGGCCGCTGGAGATGCCCTCGTTCCAGCTGCCGGGGTAGAACAGGGTGAGCGAGGCGCCGCCCAGCCCGGCGATGAAGCCGCCCGCCGCCGTGGCCGCGATGCGGATGCCGGGCACCGAATAGCCGAGCGCGCGCGTAGCGTTGGCCGAGTCGCCAGCCAGCCGCACCAGCAGGCCCCAGCGTGTGCGCGCAAAGGCCCACCACAGGGCCACGGCCAGCACGATGCCCAGCGGCAGCAGGGCGTTGACCTGCAGGGCCGACTGCACCACGGGTGAATCGCTCCAGCCGCCCAGCGCCAGCGCCGGGATCTGCGGGGCCTGCGGCTGGATCAGCGGCTTGCCCAGGTAGAAGGCCAGACCTGTGCCCAGCAGCATCAGCGCGATGCCCGTGGCCACGTCGTTCACGCGCGGCAGCGAGCACAGCACCCCGTGCAGCGCGGCCAGCAGGGCGCCCGCCGTGGCCCCTGCCAGGACCCCAAGCCAGGGCGAGCCGGTGAGGTAGGCGCCGCCGAAGGCCGCCATGGCCGAGAGCACCAGCACGCCCTCCAGCCCCAGGTTGATGCGGCCGGATTTTTCGGTCAGGCACTCGCCCAGACTCACGAACAGGAAAGGCACGCCCACGCGCAGGGCACCGCCCACGATGCCGGCCACCAGGGCGATCCACTGGTCTGCGGTCATATGGCCTCCACGTGGGCGGTGGGGGTCGTCGCCTCGGCGGGCCGCTTTCGCCGCTTGGCCCACAAGGCCCGCCAGTCCACGTCGCGCAGCGCTTCGCTGGCCAGGATCAGCACGAAGGCAATGCCCTGCATCACCATCACCGAAGCATCGGGCAGGCCCAGGCGGCGCTGCAGCAGGCTGCCGGCCGCACCGAAGCCGCCGAACAGGATGGCCACCGGGATGATCGCGATCGGATTGTGCCGCGCGATGAAGGCCACGAGGATGCCGGCGTAGCCGTAGCCTGCGATCAGCGCGCCATTGGCATTGGTGTGCACCGCCGCCACCTCCACGGCACCCGCCAGGCCGGCCGCCGCGCCGCCCAGGGCGCAGGCCACCAGGATCAGCCGGGTGGCCGGCAGGCCCACGAGTTGCGCGGCGCGCGGGTTGCCGCCCACCACGCGGATCGAGAAGCCCGAAGCCGTCCAGTGCAGCCACAGGCCCAGCGCCACGCAGGCCAGCACGCCCAGCGCCAGGCCCCAGTGCACGTCCGAGCCGCCGATCCCGCCGATCAGCAGGCCTTCGGCCAGGCTGGGCGTGGCGGGCTTGTTCAGGCTGGCGGGGTCGCGCAGGGCGCCCTCGACGAAGTGCTTGAACAGGCCGATGGCCACGTAGGACAGCAGCAGGCTGCTGATGGTTTCGTTGATGCCGCGGTACTGCCGCAGCCAGCCCGCCAGCATGATCCACAGCGCGCCCGCCACGGCGCCGGCGGCGCAGGCCAGCGCCGTGCCCGCCACATTGCCGGGCAGGGCCACGGCCATGGGCAGCGCCGCGGCGGCCATGCCGCCGAGCACCAGCGCACCCTCGCCCCCGATGATGGTCAGCCCCGCCCGTTCGGGCAGGGCCACGCACAGGGCGGTGAGCATCAGCGGTGCGGAGCGCTGCAGGGTGTTCTGCCACGAGAACCAGTCGCCGAACGCGCCCTTGAACAGCGTGGTCCACACGTCAATCGGGTTCACGCCCGCAAAGCCGACGAAGCCGCCGAACAGCAGCAGCGCCAGCGCGATGGCGCCGACAGGCAGGAGGACGTCCTTGGCGGCCGAGTGCATGGCGGTCCCTGGCTTAGAAAGAACCGAGGACGCCTTCGACCAGGTAGTCCATCTTTTCCAGCTCCAGGTCCGTCTGCTTGAACGACTTGCCGCTGGCGATGACCTCCTTGCCCTTGTTGTTCTTGAGCGGGCCCTTGAAGATGTCGAAGCTGCCCGCGATCATCTTGGCCTTCGTGTCGTCGGCCTGTTTCTTGGCCGCGTCGCTCACGGCCGGGCCGTAGGCGGACATCTTCACGAAGCCTTCCTTCAAGCCGCCGCGCAGGAAGTTCGGGTGCGGCTTGCCGGTGCGGGCCGCCTCGATGATGGTGGTGTAGGCCGTGAGCCAGTTCCACTCGGCCCCCGTCAGGTAGGCCTGGGGCGCCAGCTTGGCCTGGCTGGCGTGGTAGCCGCAGACCATCTTGCCGCGCTTGGCGGCGGTCTCGACGATGACTTTGGGTCCGTCCACGTGCATGGTGAACACGTCGCAGCCCTGGTCGGCCAGGCTGTTGGTGGCCTCGGCCTCCTTGACGGCCATGGACCAGTCGCCGGTGAAGATCACGCTGCAGGTGATGCCCGGCTTGACCGAGCGCGCACCCAGCGTGAAGGCATTGATGTTGCGCAGCACCTGCGGGATGGGCTTGGCGGCGATGAAGGCGATCTTGCCGCTCTTGCTCATGTGGCCGGCCACCACGCCGTTGAGGAACTGGCATTCGTCGATGTAGCCGAAGAAGCTGCCCGCGTTCTTGGGGTGCTTGCCCTCGGTCCACATGCCGCCGCAGTGCGAGAAGCGCACGTCGGGGTACTTGGCGGCCAGGGCCAGCAGGTGCGGGTCGAAGTAGCCGAACGAGGTTGGAAACAGCAGCTTGGCGCCGTCCTGCGCGATCATGCCGGTCATGGTCTTCTGCACGGCGGCGGTTTCGGGCACGTTTTCCTCCTCCACCACCTTGATGCCGGGCATCTTCTTGAGCTCGGCCGCGGCCTGGGCATGGGCCTGGTTGTAGCCGTAGTCGTCGCGCGGGCCGACGTAGATCACGCCCACGGTGAGCGGGGCCTGCGCGTTGGCTTGCATTGCCCAGCCGCCCAGGGTGCCCGCAGCGCCCAGCGCCGCAAGGGCTTGGAGGGATTCGCGGCGGTTCGGGTTGGCAAGGCGGGACATGGGTTTCTCGTGTTTCATGGCGTTCCTTTCGGCAGGGTGGTTTTGCAAGGGGGAAGGAGGATCGGGGTCAGTCGAGCAGGCTCACGTGGGCTGCAACAACGCGCCAGCCGGTCTCGGTGCGCAGCCAGGTCTGGCTCTGGCGGCCGGTGCGGGCGCTGCCCTCGCGCTGGAACTCGACATTGGCGGTGGCGAAGTCGCGGCCGTAGGTGGTGATCACGGTCTTGAGCAGGCGCCGCTGCAGCCCCTGGGCCGGGCGCCCGGCGCGAAAGGCCTGGATCTGCGCGTAGCCGTACAGGTTCTCGGTGGCGCCGTAGCGCAGGGTGTGGGGGCTGTCCCAGAACAGCGCGTCCAGCACCTCCACCTTGTTGTGCACCAGGGCGTCCTCGTAGAGGGCGAAAACGGCCTCGACCTCGGCGAGCACATCGGGCTGGTTGATGGTGTAGGGCATGAAAAAGATGGCTTTCACAAAGTGGCGATGGGCGCGCGGCAGATGCCCGCAGCCTCCAGCACGGCGGCGGCGCGCAGCGCCAGGTCTTCGCGCCAGGGCGCGGCGATGATCTGCACGCCGATGGGCAGGGTGGGGTGAGCGTCCCACACCGGCACGGCGCACACCGGCAGGCCGATGCACGAGAGGGGCTGGGTCAGCAGGCCCATGTTGGGGCGCAGCGGCAGGTCGCGCCCGTTCAGGTCGAACCGCTCGGTTCCGATGGGCGTGGCCGCGCAGGGCGTGGCAGGGGCCAGCAGCAGGTCGTAGCGCGAGAGCACCTGGGCGGCGGCATGGGCATAACGGCTGCGCACTCTTTGGGCGCGCGCCACCCAGGCGGCGGGCAGCAGCGCACCGGCCAGGAAGCGGTCGCGCGACAGGGGCTCGAAGTCACCAGCGCGCGTGCGCAGGTTATCGAGGTGCAAGGCCCCGGCCTCCGCGTTGGTGATGAGGAAGGCCGCCGCACGGCCCGCCTCCACCAGCGGCAGTTCCACCGGCTCAGCCTCGGCGCCCAGCGCCTGCGCCACCCGGGCCACGGCAGCGCGTGCCTCGGGCAGGGCGTTGTCGGCAAAGTAGCCGCCCAGCACGCCGATGCGCAGGCCGGCCACGCCCAGGCCCAGGTCTTGGGCCGCCGGCTCGGCTGGCCGCTGTGCGCAGCCGGCATCGGTGTGCGTGCCAGGCGCCTCGGGGCCCTGCATGGCGTCGTAGGCCAGCGCCAGGTCGCGCACGCTGCGCGCCATGGGGCCCAGGTGGTCCAGGCTGGAGATGAAGGGAAAGCTGCCCGTGCGCGGCAGCCGCCCGAAGGTGGGCTTGAGGCCGAACACACCGCACAGCGAAGACGGCACCCGGATGGATCCATTGGTGTCCGACCCGAGCGTGATGGGCACCTGGCCCGCAGCCACGGCCGCGCCGGAGCCGCCTGACGAACCACCGGCGATGCGGGCCAGGTCGTGCGGGTTGTGGCAGACGCCCTCGTGGCTGTTCTCGGTCGTGAAGCCGTAGGCGTACTCGTCCATGTTGAGCGCCCCCACGAGGATGGCACCGGCGGCCTCCAGGCGCTGCACCAGCAGGGCATCGGCCCTGGCGGGAGGGTGCTCGCGTTCGATCTTCGAGCCGGCCAGGGTGGTGAGGCCCGCCACGTCGAACAGGTTCTTCACGGCAAAGGGCACGCCCAGCAGGGGCAGGGCGGCCTGCGTTCCCGCAGCCAGGCCGGCATCGATGCGGGCGGCGCGCGCCAGGGCCCGTGCCCGCAGCACCGCGGTGAAGGCGTTGACGCGGGCGTCGGTGTGCTCGATGCGGTCCAGGCAGGCCGTCGCCAGCGCGGTGGCCGCCACGTCGCGCGCCGCCACGGCCTGCGCCATGCCGGCTGCGTCCTGTTGCCACCAGGGCGCCGTCATGCGCGGCCTCCCTTGACCGGCCACACCGGGACGAAGGCCATGGCGGGCTCGTCCGTCGCGTCCAGCGGCACGGCGTTGACGGTGTCCGCAAAGCCGCTGGCCAGCGCCAGGTAGCCGAGCACGGCCGGGCGGTGCTCGACCGCCAGGGGCAGGCCGATGGCCTGGGCTGCGGCGTCCATGTAGCGCTCGAGTTCGGCTGCGTTCATCGGCGCACCTCGCGCTGGAAGATCTCCAGGCTGAGCTTCTTCATGGCCACGAAACTGGGCTCGCTGAGCGTGGCCAGGGTGCGCGGGCGGGCATCGTCGTAGTGCAGGATCTCGGCCACGCGCGTGGGGCGCTTGGTCAGCAGCAGCACCTCGTCGGCCAGGTAGACGGCTTCTTCAAGGTCGTGCGAGACCAGCAGCATGGTGGTGCCGGTCTGCATGAAGACCTCCTGCAGCTTCTCGCGGATGAACAGCGTCATCTCGAAGTCGAGTGCCGAGAAGGGCTCGTCGAGGAACAGCACCTCGGGGTTGGGCGCCAGCGCCCGCATGATGGAGGCGGTCTGCTGCTGCCCGCCCGAGAGCTCGTAGGGGTAGCGGTTGAGGTCGAACTTCACGTCGAACGAGGCCACCAGCTCGGCCATGCGGCGGTCCACCTCGGCCTTGCTCTTGCCTTCGAGCTTGAGCGGGTAGGCGATGTTGTCGATGGTGCGCATCCACGGGAACATCGCTTCGCGGTAGTTCTGGAAGACGTAGCCGATCTTGGTGTCCTTGAGGCTTTTGCCGTCGAACAGGATCTCGCCGCGGTCGATGGGCACGAGGCCGGCGATCATGTTGATCAGCGTGCTCTTGCCGCAGCCATTGGGGCCGAACACCGAGACGATCTTGTGCTTGGGGATGTCGAGGTCGAAGTCCTCGTACAGCGGCCAGCCGGCGAAATACTTGGTCAGCCCGCGGATGGTGATGTGGGTGCCAGCCGGGCCGGGCGTGAAAACACGCTTGGGCACATCGGCATACACGGCGCCGTTGACGACGGAATTCATCGGCCGCTCCAGTGAACGATCTTGCGTTCGGCGATCAGAAAGAGGATGTTCAGTGCATAGCCCAGGGCGCCTGCGGCCAGGATGGCGGCGTACATGCTCTTGACGTTGAGCACCTGCTGCGCATCGATGATGCGGTGGCCCAGGCCGTTGTCCGAGCCGATGAACATCTCGGCCACGATGACGATGACCAGCGCCATCGACACGGCCGAGCGCAGGCCGACGAAGGTGGGCTGCAGGCTTTCCCAGATCAGCACGTCCTTGAAGATCTGCCAGCGCGAAGCGCCCATCACGCGCGCCGCCATCACGCGCTGCTTGCGGGCGTTGATGACGCCATAGGCGCTGTTGAAGATCACGATCAGGAAGGCGCCGAACGCGGCGATGGCCACCTTGTTCACGTCCGACACGCCGAAGATCAGGAGGAACAGCGGGATCAGCGCCGACGAGGGCGTGGAGCGGAAGAAGTCGATCAGAAACTCCACGCTGCGGTAGGCGCGCTCGTTGCTGCCCAGCAGCACGCCGAGCGGCACGCCGATCACGGCCGCGATCAGGAAGGCCTGCACCGTGCGCCAGACGGTCACCGCGAAGTCGAGCAGCAGCGGCCCGCCCGCCAGGCCGGTGACCAGCGTGAGCACGGTGGCGCCGGGTGGTGGCAGCAGGATGGGCTTGATGAAGCCCAGCCGCACCACCAGGTCCCAGAGGATGAACAGGGCCAGGGGGCCGACGAAGGGCAGGAGCCTGTCCCAGGCGGGCGTCCTGGGCGCAGCGGATGCCGCCTTGCCCGCGGGCGGCGACCAGGCGCCGGCGGTGGTGGAGGTGGTTTCGGCCATGGCGCGCCTCCCCCTCAGGCCTTGTAGATCAGGCTGTCGACCACGACCTTCTTCTCGAAGATGCCCTTTTCGGTGAACAGGTCGTAGAACTTCTGGAAGTACGCCAGGTCGCTGGGCTTGAACTCGTTGTGCAGCATGTACGAGGCCAGCGGCACCTCGGCCGTGAGCGCGCCTTCGATGGCGGTGTAGCCCTTCATGAACTGCCGCGCCTCTTCGGGCTTGGTGCGCACCAGCTCGATGCCGCGGGCGTAGGCGGCGATGAACTTCTTGGACACCTCGGGATTCTTCTTGATGAACTCGCTGGTCAGGCTGGCCGCGCCGCCGTGCCAGGGCGCCATGGCGTCGCCCAGGATGTACCTGGCCACCACGCCCGACTCGATGATGCGCGTGGTGCCGTTCATGCGGCCGATGGTGCCCGTGGGTTCCAGGGTGTAGCAGGCATCCACCTGGCCAGCCACGATGGAGGCGATGTGCTGGCCGATGGGCAGCTCGGTCACGGTGGCGCCAGTGGCGCCGGCACGTTCCAGCATGGTCTTGCACAGCGTCATGTTCTGGATGCCGGGGCCCGAGGCGACCTTCTTGCCTTTGAGGTCGGCCATGGTCTTGATGGCGCTGTCCTTGCCGGTGATGAACTGGTCGAGCACGAATTTGGCGTTGCTCGGGTTCGTCGCGAAGATCTTGAACAGGCCCGGCTGGGCGATCTCGCCGATGGCCAGGTTGGCCGAGCCCGTGCCGTTGGAGCTGCCGTCGGAGCGGCCCGAGAGCATGGCCTCCATCACCTGTTGGGCGCCCGCGAACTTGAGCGGCTCCACCTCCAGCCCGGCTTCCTTGAAATAGCCTTTCTCCACCGCAGCGAAGAAGGGCAACCCGGCCGCCACGGGCCAGAAGCCGATGCGGATCTTGGGGCCGGCCTGGGCCCGCACCAGGGCCGGCGCGGCCAGCAGGCCCAGCGTGGCGGCCGAGGCCGTGAGGACGCGGCGGCGCGATGTGCCGGAGGAAGTGCCGGTGGAAGGGGTGGAACTGTGGGATGTCATGGCGGGCTCCTGCAGCGAGGTTGGAAGAAAAGATGGAAAGCGGTCGTTCATGGAGATGGCATCAGCCTGCTTTGAGCGAGGCGATGTACGCCCGCCAGCCGCCGAAGCTGCTGATGTCGCGCGCACCGGCCAGCGTCAGCGGCTCGCAGATGAAGCCCTGCACGCTGCTGCCGTCGGCCAGCGCAAGCGTGCCTATGCCCAGCGGCTGCGGGATCAGCGCGACGAAGCTGCCGTAGTGCGCAACGGGCATGTGCCACACCTCGACCGCGATGCGCGTGCCCTGGCCCGGCGCCACGCGCAGCAGGCCGGGCTTGGGCGGCACGGTGCCGGGCAGGGCGTAGAGCTGGTAGTCGGGCGCGGTTTCGGTCGCCAGCTCCAGCGTGGCGCCGCGTTCGGTGAGCTGGACGTTGAGCGGCATGCCGCTCAGATGGGCTCCGACCACGGCGACCCTTACTGTGGCGGGCGCCTGCAGCCCGGCTATGGGCTGGGGCGCGGGCAAGGGCGTGCTGCCGGCGGCCTGGGGCAGGCCCGTGGCGTGGTGGTAGCGCTGGCCCAGCTCCGCCAACTGCCAGTCGCTGCCGCAGGGGCCGATGAGGGTGATGCCGAAGGGCAGGCCGTCGGCGCGCAGGCTGCTGGGTACCGAGATGGCGGCGTAATCCAGCAGGTTGACGAAGTTGGTGTAGGCGCCCAGGTTGCGGTTGAGCACCACCGGGTCGGCCTGCATGGCGGCGATGGTGTAGTGCGTGGGGGCCGTGGGCACCAGCAGCACGTCGATGGCCTCGAAACCCTGCCACATCGGTGCCGCTTGCTGGCCCAGGGCGCGCAGACGGGTCTGGGCGTCACACAGGTCGGCCGCGCTGTAGCTGCGCCCGCTGGCCAGGATGCTGCGCACCGGCTCCACCACCTGGTCCTCGTGCTGGTCGAAGAAGCTGCGCACAGCGGCGTAGCGCTCGGCGACCAGCGCGCTTTCATAGAGCAGCGCTGCGGCCTGGGCCAGCGGCGCGTAGGGGATGGAGACCTGCGTGCCGCCCAGCGTTTTCAGTCGGGACACCGCCTCGGCGAAGGCGGCCTCGGCAGCGCTGTCGCCAAAGAACTCCAGCACGTCGGGCACGCCGAAGCGGAAGGCGCCGGGCAGCGGCTGGCTGGCCAGTGACAGCTGCCGCCCATAGGGATCCTGCGCGTCATGGCCCTGTGCCACCTGCAGCACCCGGGCCGCCACGTCCACCGTGCGCGCGAAGATGGAGACACAGTCGGCGCTTTGCGCGGCCGGCACCACGCCGCGGGCGCTCACCAGGCCCTTGGTCGGCTTGATGCCCACGATGTTGTTCAGCCCGGCCGGCACGCGGCCCGAGCCGGCCGTGTCGGTACCCAGCGCGAAGTCCACCTGCCCGGTGGCCACCACGTAGGCCGAGCCCGAACTGGAGCCGCCCGAGACGTAGGCCGGGTCCAGCGCGTTGGGCACGGCGCCATGCGGCGAGCGGGTGCCGTTGAGCCCGCAGGCGAACTGGTCCAGGTTGGTCTTGCCCACCAGGGTCGCACCGGCATCGAGCAGCCTCTGCACCACGGCGGCATGCGCCGTGGCCGTGTAGGCAAAGGCAGGGCAGGCGGCCGAGGTGGGGTGGCCCGCCACGTCGATGTTGTCCTTGACGGCAAAGCGCATGCCGCTGAGCGGGCCGCCGGGCGTGCCCGTGATGGCTGGCTCACAGCGCACCAGCCATGCCTGCTCGGCCAGCGGCGAACTGTCCGGCACAGGGAGAAAGTCGGCTACCAGGGAGTTTGTTGCTTGCACCATTTTGAAGAATTCAATCTTGGATACAAGATGAGATGCAAGTGCTGTGCCAGGCGCTGCGCGTGCGCCTGAACGGATGACGTCCTGCCATGCGGGTAAAGGTTATGGGTGGGCTCTCCCTGTGGTGGCCGGGTGTTGCGCGGCCTGTGGCGGGTGGCTTCACCGACCGTGCTGGTGGGCGGGGGGGGTTGCCGCCGCTCCCGTTCCTGCCGCTGTCTGGTGCAGGAACTGCCCGTGGCGTGGTGCTGGACGCGCTAAAGTGGTGAGCCCTGCCGGCCCGGGTGCGATGCACCGGTGCAAGCCGGGGCGAACCCTTTCCAAGTCCCCCCGTCCACCCCCGCATGATTGCCTTCCACAACCCCTTGCACCAACGGCATGCGCCGGTCCACGAGTTCTACCGCGGCGAGCGCGTGCCGTGCTTTGAAAAGCCGGTTCGAGCCCAGTACGTCGAGGATGCGCTGCGCGAGCGCGGCCATGGTCTGCTGGTGCCCGACGTGGATTGCTCGCCGGTGCTGGCCCAGATCCATGCGCCACGCTACCTGGCCTTTCTGCAGACGGCCTGGCAGCAGTGGCTGGCGCTGGATCCGGCCAACGCCTCGGTGCAGCCCTTTCCCTCGGTGTGGCCGGTGCGCAGCCTGCGCAGTGACGTGGAGCCGGACAACTTCGTGGCGAAACTGGGCCTGTACTCCATGGACAACGGCACGCCCATGGCCGAGGGCACCTGGGAGGCCGTGAAAGCCGGGGCCGACGCCGCTGCCAGCGCCGCGGCGCGCGTGGCCCAGGGCGCACGGGCCGCGTTCTGCTGTACCCGCCCGCCGGGCCACCACGCCGGCCCGGACTTCATGGGCGGCTACTGCTTTGTCAACAACGCGGCCGTGGCGGCGCAGTGGTTGCGCAACCACGGGTCCGGGCGCGTGGCGCTGCTGGACGTGGACTACCACCACGGCAACGGCACACAGAGCATCTTCTACGACCGCGCGGACGTGCTGTTCATCAGCCTGCATGGCGATCCGCGCACCGAATACCCCTTCTACCTGGGCCATGCCGATGAAATCGGCGAAGGCGAGGGCACCGGCTTCAACCTCAACCTGCCGCTGCCTGCTGGCACCACGGCCGATGAATGGTTCGCCGCACTGGAGCAGGCCTGCGTGCGGATTGCGCAGTACCGGGCGGACACGCTGGTGGTCTCGCTCGGGCTCGATGCCTTCGAGGACGACCCCATCTCGAAGTTCGCGCTCAAGACCTCGGACTTCACGCGCCTTGGCGAGCGCCTGGCTGCGCTGGGACTGCCCACGGTGTTCGTGCTGGAAGGCGGCTATGCGGCGGCAGAACTGGGCAACAACGCCGTGAACGTGCTCGACGGCTTCGATCAGGCTGCGGCGCGATGAGCGAGGCCGTTGACTGCGTGGTGGTGGGCGCTGGCGTGGTGGGCCTTGCCGTGGCCAGGGCGCTGGCCCTGCAGGGGCGCGAGGTGATGGTGCTGGAAGCGGCCGATGCCATCGGCACCGGCACCAGCGCGCGCAACAGCGAGGTCATCCACGCCGGGCTGTACTACGCCACGGGCTCGCTCAAGGCGCGGCTGTGCGTGCAGGGGCGCGATCTGCTGTACGCCTACTGCGCCGAGCGCGCCGTACCGCACCGGCGCTGCGGCAAGCTGATCGTGGCCACGGCGCCCGAGCAGATCCCCGCGCTGCAGGGCATCGAGGCACGCGCACGCGCCAATGGCGTCAATGACCTGCAGTGGCTCGACGCCGCGGCCGCACAGGCGCTGGAGCCGGCGCTTCAGTGCGTGGCGGCCCTGCATTCACCCAGCACCGGCATCGTCGACAGCCATGCGCTCATGCTGGCCCTGCAGGGCGACCTGGAGCATGCGGGCGGCCTGGTGGCGCTCAATTCACCGCTGGCCCACGCGCGCTGCACGGCCCAAGGCATCCATCTGCAGGCCGTCGATGGCACCGAGCTGCTGGCGCGCACGGTGGTCAATGCGGCAGGCCTGGCAGCGCCCGACCTGGCTCGGCGCTTTCAGGGGCTGGACGCCCGCCACGTGCCCACGCCGCATTACGCCAAGGGCAGCTATTTCACGCTGGCCGGGCGCGCGCCGTTCAGCCGCCTCATCTACCCCGCGCCCGAGGCCGCGGGCCTGGGGGTGCACCTGACCCTGGACATGGGCGGCCAGGCCCGTTTCGGCCCCGACGTGCAGTGGGTGGACGACCCTGCGGACCTGCAGGTGGAACCGGCCCGCGGCGAGGCCTTCTACGCCGAGGTGCGCAAGTACTGGCCGGGCCTGAAGGATGGTGCGCTGGATCCGGGCTATGCCGGCATTCGCCCCAAGATCAGTGCGCCGGGCGAGCCTGCGGCCGACTTCGGGGTGCAGGGGCCGGCAGTGCATGGCGTGCCGGGTCTGGTGAACCTGTTCGGCATCGAGTCGCCGGGGTTGACCAGTTCGCTGGCCATCGGCGCGCACGTGGCAGCGCTGTGATGCGTGCCAACTCCATGCCAGTCGTAAGCCATTGCGTCCAAGTCCTACAAGGTTTATGGCGATGTGTCCGCTAAGATGACAGCGAGCGCTGCATGAGTGGGAGCCACTGGCAACCCATGGGGTGTGATTTTCAATATCTAATCAGAAAGGTTTGCTGTATGAGCGTTTCCGAATCCCTCTCCACGACCCAGGCCGATCTGGAAAAACTCGTGTCCGACCTGCGCGGCCTGCTGTCCAGCAAGGACCTCGATTCCGTGCCCGACATCAAGCTCCTGCGCCAGAAGCTGGACGATGGCCTGCACACGGCCCGTGAGGCTGCCGTGCGTGCTGCACAGGATGCCGCACGCCAGGCCAAGGACGCCGCCCTGGCGGCCGACCGCTATGCCCATGACGAACCCTGGCGTGTGGCGGGTGCGGCGTTGGCCGTCGGCGCCCTGGTCGGCTTTCTGCTGGCCCGCCGCTGAAGCGGCTGCGCGTTGAACCCCCGACCACACCGCTTGCTTTTACCCTGTAGAACCCAAGGACACTGATGAACTGGCTTGCTCTTCTGGGCCTGGATGCGCTGGTCGCGCGCTGGCGTGCAAATGTCATAGAAGGGGCCATCGCAGCCGAAGACCGGATGGATCTGGCCCGCCTGGAGTGGCAGGACCAGAAGCAGCGCCTGCAGCAACTGCTGGTGCTGACCATCCTGCTCGGCGGGCTCACGGTGGTGGCACTCATCATGCTGTCCATGGCGGTGCTGGTGCACTTCTGGGATACCGAACACCGGGTGCTCGTGGGCTGGCTGGTGGCGGGGGCCTGGTTGCTGGGCTGGGGTGGCACGCTGCTGGGCCTGGTTTCCGTGGCCAAGAGGGCCAGCAACGGCTTTGCCCTAACCCGCAAGGAATTGGCCCAGGACTGGCGCGACATCAAGGAGCGCCTGTGATGGCTGCCGACAACCAAGCCTTTGTTCCCGAACCCACGGCCGAGCAGCAGCGCGTGCTCGACCGCATTGCCATGCAACGCGAGCGCATCCGCGCGCGGCGCGTTGCGCGTGCCCAGTCGATCGCGCTGGCCCAGTCGGCGCAGCAGGCCTCTCCGGACGAGCCTTTCGCATTGCGGGCTGCGGCTTTCGCCAAGCAGCACCCGGCGGCGGTTGCCGCTCTGGTGGGCGTGGCCCTGGTTGCAGGGCCGCGCCGCCTGGTGCGTTGGGTGGGCCTGGCGATGCCACTCATTACCCGGCTGCGCCCCTTCCTGGCGCGAAGGGCCTGACGGACGGGCTTTCCTTTCCTCTGGCAGGTGGGCAGGCCCTTGATTGTGCGGGGTCAGCCCCCAACCACCAACCGCGCCTCCAGTTCCCTGACCAGGACATTGCCGGGCCCATGGATGCCCATGGTGACCGTCACCGCGCGGTGGTCCGTGGGATCCGGGGTGATCGTGATCTTGGAGAATTGCCTGAGGGCGTCGGACGCAAAGCGTGCGCTGGATACCATGGCCGCATCCGTATCGCTGCCTGGTGCGCGCACTGGCGAGTCGAAGGTGAAATCGGACCGATTGGCGTTGGCGAAAGGCAGGCTCGCATTCCATGCCGAGCACACGAGTTGGAGCGCCGCCACGGACTTTCCCTGGCTGGCGAGTTCGATCTCGACCAGGGCGCTCAGATGGTAGTCGCCAGCCATGAAGATCAGGCCCTGGATGTCGTTGGCAACGATGAACCGGACCAGCCTGCGCCAACTGGCCGGATAGCCGAGCCAGTTGTCCGCGGCGATGCAGGTGGCCGGTTCGGCGACGAAGCGGTTTTCCGGCAGCGCGAAGACGCTGCCGCTGCACAGCAGCTTGGGGCCTGTGGGGTGGGCCAGCAGCCAGTCTTCGATGCCTTGCATCTGCCGGTCGTGCATGATGCGCGCCTGTTTCCATTCGCCCAGCGTGCGTGGCATGCGTTCGGTGCGCGTGTCGGCGGCGAAGGCGGGGATGCCACCGACATCGAACGCGTGCCACAGACCGCGTTCCACCTTCCATCCCTCCGCGGCCAGGGTCAGCCTGGGCAGTTCCTTGCGGTGATAGCGCGCCTGGTAGGCGGCCGCCGCCAGGAACCCATGGTAGAAGCGCTGCCCGCGCACGGAGTCTGCCGTGTCGCTGCCCGCGCCGTCCAGGTTGTCTTCGAACTCGTGGTCGTCCACCACCAGCCAGACGGGCAGGCGGGCAAACAGTTGCCGCGTCGCGGCGCTGCCCCAGCTTTCGCGGTAGCGCTGGGCTCCGCGCTCGTCGCGCTCCGTGGTTTCTGCAATGTTGGCCGTGGCATCGGCGTAGATCTGGTCCCCGAGCAGCAGCAGCGCCTCCACAGGTGCCGTGGCGTGCGTGATGTGCTGCTCCATGTCGCCGGCCAGTGCGTCGATGGAACGTCGCTCGAAGGCCATGCCTGGCCAGCGGCATGACGCCGCGAGGACGCTGACGCCGGGGCGCGCAGGGCCGTCCGTGGTCCAGTGCTGCCACCAGGGCAGCGTGGCCAGATCGAGAACCACGGGCAGCGATTCGCTCGCCGGATCGCTCGGGGCCGGGCCCCCGGGGCCAGAGGCCGTGGCGCTGCCGCTGCCCTGGGGAAGGCAGCGCAGCGTCAGGCTGATCGGCGGCAGATCTGCGAACCGCAGGCCGTCACTTTCTTCGAGCACGCAGGTCCAGTAGTAGCCCTGGCCCGTGGACGGCAGGGCCGGCGGCTCGGTGGGCGCCACCACGCCCGGGAAGGCCGTCACCTGGACAGAGTTGTACGGCGTGCTGCCGATGCGGATCTCTGGCGCCATCGGCGTGCTGGTCGTGTCGAAGTACTGTTCCACCCAGATCACCAGCCGGCGTCGGAGCGCGCCTTGCGGGCTGCGTTCCTGTTCGGTTTGCAGCATGGGGCCGGTCAGCGGCCTGATGGGCGCGATGAAGTCCCGGTCGGCCAGATCGGTGTCGCTGGACTGATCGTCCGGGCACACGAGGTCGGGGTCGATGTGGCAGCCGTCGGCGATGTCCTCGAACGCCGCTGGATTCCCGAGAAAGTCGGTGAGGTGCGGATAGATGTCCCGATGGGCATCCTTGCCGAAGAGGAAATCCATGTGCCCGTAGCCCTTGCGGATGAAGGTGCGGACCACGCGGGCGGGTTGCTGCGCAAAGACCCTGCGCAGCCGGTTCCAGGTGCGTGCCGCCCCGCGCGGATCGAACACCTGGTTGTCCAGGCCATGCACGAACAGCGTGGGAAAGTGCCAGTTCCTGAGGAAGTTGTCCTCCAGCAGGTAGGTGTTCTCGCCCTCGCGGTTGGTCAGGCGCTCGCGCAGCACGATGAAGTACAGCTGGCGGAACACCTCGACCCCCGCCACGCCCACCAGCTCGCCGAGCCGCTCGTGCGTGCGCGGGTCCAGATTGGCATGCACCCATTCGCGCCCGTAGAAGGCCGTCATCCGGTTGCAGATGGCGCAGCCTGCGCCGGGCGAGTCCCGGTGCGCTTCGTGCAGGCTGCGTTCTTCATCGGACCAGGCCAGGGTGGCTGCGAACCGGTCCAGCAATTCATCGGCTGCATCGGGCTTGGCCGGGGGGCGGGGGTCTATGCGCTCGTTGCCCGTCAGCAGGTTCCGGTAGAGCGCGGCCAGCGCCCCCGAGAACCGGTTGGACACGGAAGGCACCACCCACGGGTGCACCGCATGGATGATGGCTGCACGCACCTTGGCGGTGTCAAAGCGCGCCTGCAGCGCCGCCATGGCGAAGGCGCCAGCGCCCACGCAGTGCGCGAACACGTCGATGGCCTTGCCCCCCGCCTGCGCGTGGACGCGGTCGATGGCGGCCGGGATATCGGTTTGCGCTATGTCGTCCATGGTGTGCGCGTGGCGCGCGTGGCCCAGGCGGTTGGACATGCGGTTGTCCAGCAGCCAGACGGTGTAGCCCTCGCGCAGGAAGTGGCCGGCCATGCTGGTGTCGACGGTGTTGGTCGCATACACGCCGCTGCCGTGGGCCAGCCCGTGGATGAGGAGGATGTGCCGCGCATTGTCCGGGTGGTGGTAGGCCGTGAGCAGGAGTTCGATCTGCTCCGGCTCTCCGGCGTGGCGCGCCACCTTGAGCACTTCGGCCTTTGGCCTGACCTGGGCTCCATTGGCGGTTTTCAGGGAGGGATGTGGCGGCGGTGCAGGGCGCGTGAACTTCGCGTAGTCCAGGCCGCGCAGCGACCAGAAATGCGTCTGCATCACGGCACGCAGCCACAGGGAGGCGAACGATGCCAGGCCGACGATGGAGGCCGGCGTGCTGGCCAGCTCGCCGATCTGCAGCCGCAGCCGGCCCACGAGATCCGCCAGGTCGACGCGCAGCCCTATCTTCCAGGGGCTCTTGCCCTGGTGCTGCAGCTCGAGGTCCAGCACCGTGAGTGCTTCCCAGAGCGTGCGTGCGCCGGGCCTATAGGCCAGCAGCTTGCGGCCCTGGGCGACGACCTGCATGGCGTGGCCCGCAGCATCTCCCTGCGGCGCCAGGGTAAAGCGGTAGTCGAGCGTGCGGTAGTTCGTGTGCAGCCAGCCCGCGCGGGCAAGAGCCAGGAGTTTCCTGTGCCAGCCCGCGGTGAAATACCGGGAGATCCCGCCGGGCCTGCGTGCCAGGTAGGTACCGAATGCGAGCAACCAGCGCCAGGCCCTGCGCAGGAAGCCGGCCCGGTCGAATGCCAGCAGCGACACCTGCCCCGTGCCGCGCAGCAGGGGTTCGCCCTTCAAGGCGTCGGAGTGGATCGCTGGCCAGCCCGGAACGGTGTTGGCGTAGATCGCCAGCGAGGCATCCCAGCGGGTCGATGGGTTGGCCAGCCATTGGTGCAGGTCGATCATGACCTCGACGGCGGCGATGAAGGCGCGCGGCTGCGTGGCCGCGCCTGGAGGGAGCGCCTTGCCGTGGCGGGACAGGAGCTGCTGGGCCCATTCGGGCAGATGGTCTTTGTGTGTGCCGCCCAGCAGGTGCTCGTGGATGCGAAAGCGCATTGCGGAGGAAGGGGCGTCGACCTGCGCGGCATCTGCCGCACGGGGCTGTGGCAGCGGCCCGGGGCCTGGCACCGGTGCGGCAGGCTCGGCGCTGCCCTGGTTCGGCTGCGCCAGATCGCTGGCGATGTCCCGGGCCGCCAGCAGGGAGAGTGCGGAGATCGTGACGAACGGATTGACGCCCAGAGCACGCGGAACGGTGGCCCCGTCCAGCACGTGAAGGCCCGCGTGGACTTCGTCGCCCCGGCCGGTGAACACCGCGCCACGCCAGTCGACCGCGCCCTGCGTGCCATCGTCGCCCATGGGGCAACCGCCCAGCGGATGGACCGTGACCGATTTTTCCCGCTGGCTGCCCGCGATGATGTCGGCAAAGCCATCGGGCGCCGGATGCCACAGGGGGTTGGGGAGGTAGTCGCCGCCATCGAAGCCGCCGGCCGCATGTGCCTGGTTGAATGCGCGGTGCACGGCCTGGTAATAGCTGGCTCGGCCCGCCGTGGCGCGGGAACCGTCGCAGGGCCATCTGACGTTCAGTTCCAGGTCGTCCGGATCCTCGGGGCTGGTGCCGGAGGGGGGGCGCAGGGATATCTTTCCGTCCGATGCGTCATGGCCCATGACCAGCAGCAATTGCGCGTGCCGCGCCGCGTCCCGCGGCAGGGCCAGGGGATCGTCGCTGCCGGGAAATCGCGCGTCCACGCCGTGCACATAGCGGTGCAGGGTCGACAGGGTGTGGGCCAGCGTGCTGCTGGCCTGGGCAAGTGCCGAGGGGATGGCGCCGTCCTGGACCAGGATCTCCTGCCGCACGCCATCCACGTCCAGCGGCACGCGCAGCGTTGCGCAGATCGTCGGTCCGACGTCATGGCTGGGCGCCGGGCTGCCGGCGTCGGGTGCCGAGACGGCGTTGACGGCCTGGTGCTGGCGCCAGCCCATCGCGATCACATCGCCATTGGTGGAAAAGGAGGTGCCAAGCGCCTCGGAGCGCGGTAGCTCGAAGGACCGCAGCAGCAGCTCCGTGCTGCCCAGGCTGCCGGCGCTGACGATGACGGTGTGCGCGTCGATGCTGAATCCGATCGGTGGCGTGTTGCGGCCACTGGCAGAGCATTCGAAGTGCACGCGCCAGCGCAGGCTGCGCCCGTTGGCGGTGCGCGCAGGTGTCTCCAGGGCCTGCACCCGCAAGGCACGGCCCCCGACGAAGAAGCGCGCACCCCGGCTGTGCGCCGCCGGAATGAGGTTGGTGGCCAGCGAGCCCTTGGCGCCCACGTTGCACCCGGTGAAGCAGTTGCCGCAGCGAATGCAGGCCTCCATCTGCACCCCCTGCGAATTGGTCTGCTTCGTGTTCGAGATGGTGAGGTGGACCGGCTGGGCGCCACCCGCCTGCATCGCGCCTCCCAGGCGCGACAGCGCCTGGAACTTGGCGAGGTCTGCCGCGCCTTGCAGCGGTGCCGCCCCCAGCGCCGATGCGGCTTCGTCCAGGGCCTCCATCAGCGCCTGTCGCCGTGCGCCGCCAGGGCGGTAGACGCTGGGCCAGCGTGCATGGTCAAAGGTCTCTGCAGCGGGTTTGAAGGCCACGCCGGCATTGACCAGGGAGCCGCCACCCAGGCCGCTGCCGGTGAGCACCGCCACCTCGTCGAAGTTCTGGACGTTGACAAGCGCTTGCGCGTTGCCCAGGGCCTTGCCACTGGCGCCGCGCTGCACCCGCAGATGGCCGGGCAGGTGGCCGATGTCTTCGGGGAACTCGCCGAGGGCATATTCCTTGCCCCTCTCGACGACCCAGGTGTCCACGCCCGAGCCGGCCAGTTCACGCGCTGCGAAACTCCCTCCGTAGCCCGATCCCACGATGAGAACATCGCAATGGGGTGCGGGATTGCCCTGCAGCATCGTCAGGATGGACTCGGACCAGCGAAAATAAGCCGCCATGGTTTTTACCAACCGGTTGGTTTTGGGTAACAATTATTTACATGTATCTTCTACCGCCGTTTCCTGTCGATGCCAATCACCCATTGGATGTAGCCATGGCGCGCGAGTCGCTGCGGCTGCGTGCGCAACAGTCGGTGAAGGCGCGCACCATGGTGGTAGTGGCTGCCATCGTGGCGGCCGTCTGCTTCGGGTTCACCACCCCCGTCTGGCGCGTGCTGGCGTGGATGATTCCCGTGCTGCTCATGGCCCAGATCAATTCGGTGCTCAGCGCGCGGGCCCTGGCGTCGCTCGACACAGTGGACGCCGATGCGCTGGCCGAACAGCAAACCCACCACTGGTGGATCACCCTGGCCAACCAGACCCTGATGGGGGTGACCGTCTGGTGGATCGGGTACGGCAGCGCCGGGGGCTCGGCAACCTTCGCCACCGCGCTGCAGCTCATCTACCTGGGGGGGGCGCTGGTGAATGCGTCCACGCACCCGCCGACCTTCATTTCCGGGGCGTGGATCAACCTCGCTTTTGCGGCGATCTTCTGGCTCACCCAGGGGGGGACCAATGGCCTGCCGCTGGCGCTGGCACTGTTCGGCGTGGGCCTGGTGATTGCGGCATCGTCGCGGCAAACGGCGCAGGCCTTTCGCGATTCGCTGCAGATCCGCTTCGAGAATGCAGACCTGCTGCGCCAGCTGGCAGAGGAAAAGCAGCTGGCCGAAGAAGCCAATGCCGCCAAGTCGCGGTTTCTGGCAGCGGCGAGCCATGACCTGCGCCAACCCTTGCACGCCTTGCTGGTCTTCTCGTCCCTGTTGCACCGCCACGAGACCCCGCAGACGTCGCAGCTGATCGCCCACATCCGCGATGCAGCAGGCTCGCTGGACAAGCTTTTCTCGGGGCTGCTCGATCTCTCCAAGCTGGAAACCGGCTCCATCGTGCCGCAGATGCAGGCCCTCAACATCGCCGCCATGGTCCGGGACCTGGTGCACGAGTTCCAGCCAAGGTGCGCGGCCAAAGGGGTTTCCATCGTGGCCGGGGGGGACGATGAGGCGTGGGTGTTGAGCGACGCGTTTCTTCTGGAGCGCATCCTGCGCAACCTGGTGGACAACGCGGTGAAATACACCAACGAGGGCGGCGTCACGGTCTCCTTGCGCGCCCAGGAAAGCGTGGTGGAACTGCTGGTCAGCGATACCGGTATCGGTATTGCCCAGGAATCGCAGGCCCGCGTTTTCGAGGAGTATTTCCAGGTAGGCAACCCGTCGCGCGACCCGGGGCAGGGCAGCGGCCTGGGTCTGGCCATCGTGCGCCGCCTTGCCAACCTGCTCGGGCTGGAAATGGGCATGCGTTCGGACCCCGGCCAGGGAACCACCTTCATGCTCACCTTGCCCCAGGCGCCGATTTTTGAAAGCATGGGCATGGGCACCGTCTCCGCGCCGACCCAGCCCACATTGGCCACGGCAGTGGATGTCTGGCTCGTCGAGGACCATGCCCTGGTCCGGATGGCGACCACCCAGGCACTCGAGTCGTGGGGTTGCAAGGTCACGCAGTGGGAGGGCATGCCCCCGGATGCGGCGCTGGCTTCGGCCGCTGCGCCTCCGCATGCGCTGATTGCCGACTACCGGCTTTCGGGGGATGCCACGGGCCTGGATGTGGCACAGCGGCTGCGTTCGCGCTGGCCCGGGCTGCCCGTGGCCATCATCACGGGGGACCCCGGCATCAATCTCCACGAGGTCGAGCGCCTGGGGAACATTGCCATGTGGCAAAAGCCGGTGCTGCCCTCACTGCTCATCAACTGGCTGGCCGAGCTGAGCGCGCAGCAGGCGGCGCCCGCTCCGGTCCAGGTCGATTGAAGCCGCGCGGCCAGGGGCTCAGGCGATGCGCACGCCCTGGCGCGCGCAGACGTACACCGCCTCGGTGCGGCTTTGCACGTTCAGGTGGCGAAAGATGACGCTCAGGTGCGACTTCACCGTCTGGTCGCTGATGTTGAGTTCGCGTGCAATCACCTTGTTGGGCAAGCCGCGCAGGATGGCGGCCAGCACGTCGCCCTGGCGCTGGGTCAGCTCGGGGAACGCCTGGGTGAGATCGCTGGGCAGGTGGTTGTCCGGCGGCGCCGCAGTCCTCCCAGGGCCGGCGAGCAGGGTGGCGGGCAGGTAGATCCCGCCCGATGCGATGGTGTTCAGGGCCAGCAGCAGCGTTTCCGGCTCGGAGTCCTTGGCGATGAAGCCGACCGCTCCGTTGTCGATCGCGGTGCGCACCAGCGTGGCGCTCTTCTCGCCCGACAGCACGATCTGGCGTGCCTGGGGCACCAGTTCACGGATGGCCACCATGGCGTCGGCGCCGGAAAGGCCTTCCATGTGCCAGTCCAGCAGCACGATGTCTGCAGGCTGCTTGCGGAGTTTCTCGAGGCCCTCTTCGCAACTGCCTGCGATCTGGGTTTCTATGCCGACGCCGAGCTCGGCAAGCAGCAAGCGCAGACCTTCTCGAAACAGGGAGTGATCGTCAATGACAAGAACATTCATGGGATGGAAATACGGGGCTTCGCCGTGAGGCTTCAGCAGCCACATGCGCGGTCAAAATGAATTGGATCGCCATCGGTCACACATTGGTGTCAAGCCGACTATGCCATGGTCTTGGCGTCCGTGCCTTGTCAGCATCAAGCTCGGGGCGAAAGCGCCCAGATACATCTGCCGCCACCACCAAAAGTTTTACTACTTGGTGGAATGGTAACCGCATGCAGGGGCGACTCAGCGCATGGCCTTGATGGCCTGCGCTGCCCGCGTCACGAGCGCCGGGCCTTCGTAGATCAGACCCGTGTAGATCTGCACCACGTCCGCACCCGCGCGGATCTTGCTCACCGCGTCGTCGGCGCTCATCACGCCCCCCACGCCGATGATGGGGAATCGGCTGCCCAGTGCGGCACGCAGCTGCCGGATCACGTTGTTGCTGGCTTCGAGCACCGGCGCGCCGCTCAGGCCGCCGGTCTCCTCGGCATGGCGCAGGCCCTTGACGGTATCGCGGCCGATGGTGGTGTTGGTGGCGATCACGCCATCCATGCCATGGCGCTGCAGCGTGGCGGCGATCACGGAGACCTGCTCCTCGGTCAGGTCGGGCGCGATCTTCACGAAGATGGGCGTGCGCTTGCCGGTCTGCCTGGCCAGCACCTCGCGGCGCTCGGCAATGGCGCCCAGCAGGCCGTCCAGCGCCTCATCGCTTTGCAGCGCGCGCAGGTTCTGGGTGTTGGGTGAGCTGATGTTCACCGTCACGTAGTCGGCATGGGGGTACACACCGTCCAGGCAGATCAGGTAGTCGCTGGTGGCGTTCTCGATCGGGGTGGTTGCGTTCTTTCCGATGTTCAGGCCCAGCAGCATGCGGGGACCGCTGCGCTGCTGGTCGCGAAAGCGCGACTGCTGCACGTTGCGCAAGAAGGCGTCCAGCCCCTCGTTGTTGAAGCCCAGGCGGTTGATCAGCGCGCGCTTCTCGGGCAGGCGGAACATGCGCGGCTTGGGGTTGCCGGGCTGGGCCTTGGGGGTGACGGTGCCCACCTCCACGAAGCCGAAGCCCATGGCGCCCAGTGCATCGATCACGCGGGCGTTCTTGTCCAGCCCGGCGGCCATGCCGACGCGGTTTGGGAAGGCCAGGCCTGCCAGTTCCACCGGATCGTCCACCCGCGCATTGCACCAGGCCCATTGCAGCGGGGTGCGTTGCCCGCGGGCCAGCATGTCCATGGTGAGTTCATGCGCGGCTTCGGCATCCAGGCCGAAGAGGAAAGGGCGGGCAAGGGCGTAGGGGATCAGGGACATGGGGGGATGAGAGGGGATAATTGCGCAATTACCTCCGATTTTCCCTCATGACGACCTCTACCCCCCTGACCCAAGACGAACTCAAGGCCCTCGTAGGCCAGGCAGCCCTGCAATACGTGGTGCCTGGCGAGATTGTGGGGGTGGGCACCGGCTCCACCGTCAACAAGTTCATCGACGCGCTGGCCAGCATGAAGGACAGCATCAAGGGTGCCGTGTCGAGCTCGGTGGCCAGCACCGAGCGCCTGAAGGCCCTGGGCATTCCCGTGTTCGACGCCAATGAGGTCGAGGCCCTGTCGGTCTACATCGACGGTGCCGACGAGATCGACGGCCAGGGCCACATGGTCAAGGGCGGCGGGGCAGCGCTCACGCGCGAGAAGATCGTGGCCGCACTGGCCGGCCGCTTCGTCTGCATCGCCGACGAATCCAAGCTGGTGCCTGCCCTGGGCAAATTCCCCCTGCCCGTGGAAGTGATCCCGATGGCGGCCCAGAACATTGCGCGCCGTTTCGCCGCTCTGGGTGGCAAGGCCAGCCTCCGCCAGAAGGATGGGCAGCCCCTGGTCACCGACAACGGCCAGCACATCCTGGACGTGACGGGCCTGTCCATCAACGATCCGCTGGCTTTTGAATCCGACGTCAACCAGTGGCCCGGCGTCGTCACGGTGGGGGTGTTCGCGCACCAGAAGGCATCGGTGTGCCTGCTGGGAACGGCCCAGGGCGTGAAGACACTGACGTACTGAGCAAAGACCACTGGCGGCTGGTGCGCCAACCATAAGAAAATGGGCCGCTGTCGCGGCCCATTGTCATGCGGGGGCGGGACTGGTCAGAACCGGATGCCGGCAGGGTTGGTGGGCGACGGCCCTTCGGTGGACGGTGCCGGGCGCGCGCGCGGCGAAGCCGTTGTTGCAGCCGCTGCATCCGAGGCAGCAGCGGCAGGGGTCGCGGGGGCGGTGGCCACCAGCGGCGTGGCTGGGGGGCGCCGGTAGCTGGCCGACAATTGGGACGCCTTGGGATAGCCGGCCGCATCCAGGTACTGCGTCCATTCCGTGTCCTGGAAGCCGACCATGCGCTGGGTGCCGATGGTGCCGTAGGGCAGCGAGGTGTCTCCGCTGAGCTTGCGCAGTGCTTCCAGGTCCTCGTTGGTGCCCACGGTGCGCTCGGTGAAGGGTATGCCGCGGTTCACCAGCAGGCTGCGTGCGCTGATGCAGGGCGCGCAGTCGCTGCCGGTGTACAGCGTGACGGGAAAGCGCTGGGCGATCCGCGACAGCTCCAGCGGCAAGCCGGTCGTGCTGCCCACGGCACCCGTCGCCGGGTTGGTGGTGCTGGTGGTGGCCTTGGTCGCATTGTCGGGCGCCCGGTCCGAGAAGGTCACCTTGCCGTCGGGCCCGACAATGCGGTACACCGTTTGCGCCTGTGCACCGGCACAGGCCAACAGGACCACCATGGGGGCCAGCATCGGCAGGGACAGCAGGTTCTTGCGCATCGTCTTTCTCCTCGGGATCCGTTTGTAGTGGGGAAACTCAGGCCGTGGCCGGCTCGGCCATGCCTTGGTGGCGCATCAGGGCATCCAGGCGCGGCTCGCGCCCGCGGAATGCCTTGAACGATTCCATCGCCGGGCGGCTGCCGCCGGCTTCCAGAATCGACTCGCGGTAGCGGCGGCCGGTCTCGGCGCTGGGCTGGCCGTCGCTGCCCACGGTTTCTTCAAAGGCCGCATAGGCATCGGCGCTCAGCACCTCCGCCCACTTGTAACTGTAATAGCCCGCAGCATAACCGCCCGCGAAGATGTGGCTGAAGGTGTGCGCCGTGCGGCTGAACGCCGGGGGCTGCAGCACGGCCACTTCGGCACGCACCTGGTCCAGCAGGGGCATGATGTCCCTGGATGGGTCGTGCTCGGTGTGCAGCAGCATGTCGAACAGCGAGAACTCGATCTGGCGCAGCGTCTGCATGCCGCTCTGGAAGTTCTTGGCGGCGATCATCTTGTCGAACAGTGCGCGCGGCAGGGGCTCGCCCGTGTCCACGTGGGCTGTCATGTGCTTGAGCACATCCCACTCCCAGCAGAAGTTTTCCATGAACTGGCTGGGCAGCTCCACCGCATCCCACTCCACGCCGCCGATGCCCGAGACGTCGCGCTCGTTCACCTGGGTCAGCATGTGGTGCAGGCCGTGGCCGAATTCGTGGAACAGCGTGATCACGTCATCGTGCGTGAGCAGTGGCGGCTTGCCGTCCACGCCGCTGGCGAAGTTGCACACCAGGTGCGCCACCGGGGTCTGCAGCACGCCAGTGTCCGGGCGCAGCCAGCGGGTGCGCACGTCGTCCATCCAGGCGCCGCCGCGCTTGCCGGTGCGGGCCGGCTGGTCCAGGTAGAACTGGCCTACCAGGGTATCGCCGCGCTCGATGCGGTAGAACTCCACGGCCGGGTTCCATACCGGCGCGCTGTCGCGGCGAATCGCCACCTCGAACAGCGTCTCGATGATCTTGAACAGGCCAGCCAGCACCTTGGGCGCCGTGAAGTACTGCTTGACCTCCTGCTCGCTGAAGGCGTAGCGCGCTTCCTTGAGCTTTTCGGCCACGTAGGGCCAATCCCAGGCCTGGGGATTGGCCAGGCCGAGGTCGCCCGAGGCGAAGGCGCGCAGGTCGGCCACGTCCTTCTCGGCATAGGGGCGGGCGCGGTGCGCCAGGTCGCGCAGGAAGGTGACCACCTCGGCGGGCGAGTCGGCCATCTTGGCCACGACCGAGACTTCGCCGAAGTTGGCGTAGCCCAGGAGCTGCGCTTCCTCCTTGCGCAGCGCCAGGATCTCGCTGATCAGCGCGGTGTTGTCGTACTTGCGGGCATCGCCCTCGGCCTGGTCGGAGGCGCGGGTCACGTAGGCGCGGTAGAGCTTCTCGCGCAGGGCGCTCTGGTGGGCGAACTGCATCACCGGCAGGTAGCACGGCATCTTCAGCGTGAGCTTGTAGCCGTCCTTGCCCTCGGCCTGGGCGGCATCGCGCGCGGCCTGCAGCACGTCGGCCGGCACGCCGTCCACCTCGGCATCGGTGGCGTAGTAGGCAAAGGCGTCGGTGGCGTCCAGCGCGTTCTCGCTGAACTTCTGGCTCAGCTCGGCCTGGCGTTCCTGGATCTGGGCAAAGCGCTCCTTGGCCGGGCCTTCCAGCTCCGCGCCGCTGAGCACGAAGTTGCGCACGGCATTCTTGTGTGCCTGGCGCTGTTCGGTGCTCAGCTTGGCCGGGTCGATGGCCTTGTACTTGGCGTACAGGCGTTCGTCGGCGCCCAGGCGCGTCCAGTACTCGGTCACGCGGGGCAGGGCGGCGTTGTAGGCGGCGCGCAGCTCGGGCGTATCGGCCACGCTGTTGAGGTGGCTCACCGCGCCCCAGGCCGTGCCCAGCTGCTCGGTGGCCACGTCCAGCACCTGGGCGATGGCGTCCCAGCGGGCGGGAAAGTCGGGGGCGGTCACCGTCTCCAGCGCCACGTTGGCACGCTCGAGCAGCACGTCGACGGCGGGCGCGACGTCCTCGGGGGTGATACGGTCAAACTGGGGAAGGCCGGAAAATTCGAGAAGGGCGTTGCTCATGCGGTGTAGATGGCGCCTCGGGGCGTTGGTTCAAGTTGAAATCAGGCCTTTGCCGGTCTTTTTACCGGGCCGCCGTGCGCTCGGCCGCCTCGATGGTGTTCACCAGCAGCATGGTAATGGTCATCGGGCCAACCCCGCCAGGCACGGGGGTGATCCAGCCGGCCACTTCCTTGACACCCTCGAAATCCACATCGCCGCAGAGCTTGCCCTCGGCGTTGCGGTTGATGCCCACGTCGATCACGATGGCGCCGGGCTTGACCATGTCGGCCGTGAGCGTATTGGCGCGGCCCACGGCGGCCACCACCACGTCGGCCTGGCGCGTGTGGTAGCCCAGGTCGGGCGTGCCGCTGTGCGTCACGGTCACGGTGGCGTTGGCCTGCAGCAGCAGCAGGGCCATGGGTTTGCCCACGGTGTTGCTGCGCCCGATCACCACGGCATGCTTGCCCTTGAGTGACTGACCTGTGGATTCGATCAGCTTCATGCTGCCGTACGGGGTGCAGGGGCGAAAGCCCTCCAGCCCGGCCATCAGCTCGCCGGCCGACAGCACCGAGTAGCCGTCCACGTCCTTGGCGGTGGAAATCGCCTCGATCACCTTGTGCGGGTCGATGTGCTTGGGCAGGGGCATCTGCACCAGGATGCCGTGCACGCTCGGGTCGGCATTCAGCGCGGCGATGCGGGCCAGCAGGTCCGCCTCGCTGAGCGTGGCCTCGTACTTCTCGAAGATCGAGCGCACGCCGCTGTCTTCGCAGGCCTTGACCTTGTTGCGCACATAGACGGCTGAGGCCGGGTCTTCGCCCACCAGGATCACGGCCAGGCCAGGCTGGTGGCCGCGCGCGGTGAGCGCGGCGGCGCGCTGGGCGACTTCGCTGCGCAGTTGGCGGGAGAGGGCGGTGCCGTCGATGATGTGGGCTGTCATGTCTGAAATGCGGATTGAAAAAGGCGCCGGGTGGCGCCCTGGTGGGGAACGTGGCTGGGGGTCCGTTCAGCCTTTGGGGGCGTTCTGGCCGAGGGCGATCTTGAGCAGATCGGCCACGGTATTGGCGTTGAGCTTTTCCATGATGTTGGCGCGGTGCGCCTCCACCGTCTTGATGCTGATGCCCAGGTCGTCGGCGATCTGCTTGT
>JAZKEE010000090.1:0-4980 GCA_040387235.1 Pseudomonadota bacterium | reverse complement strand
TGTCGTTGAAGAGCACGGTGTCCTGCGGCACGATGCCGATGGCCTGGCGCACGCTGGCCTGCGTGACGGAGCGGATTTCCTGCCCGGCGATGGTGATGCGGCCCTGCTGGATGTCATAGAAGCGGTACAGCAGCCGCGCCAGGGTGGACTTGCCTGAGCCCGAGGGGCCGACCACGGCCACCGTCTTGCCGGCGGGGATCTCGAAGCTCACACCCTGCAGGATGGGCCGGCCGTTGGCAGTGCCCCCGGCATTGCGCGACGGGTCGTAGGCGAAGTGCACGTTCTCGAAGCGCACCGTGGGGTGGTCCAGGCCGGTGAGCGGCTGCGCGCCGGGGGCATCGGCCACCTCGCGCTCCTTGTCCATGAGCACGAACATCTTGTCCAGGTCGGTCAGGCTCTGCTTGATCTCGCGGTAGATCACGCCCAGGAAATTGAGCGGGATGTACAGCTGGATCATGAAGGCATTGACCATGACCAGGTCCCCCAGCGTCATGCGGCCATCGACCACGCCCTGTGTGGCACGCCAGAGCATGGCCACCAGGCCGATGGCGATGACGAGCTGCTGGCCGGCGTTGAGCATGGACAGCGTGGTCTGGCTCTTCAGGCGCGCACGGCGCAGTCGCTCCAGGCTCTCGTCGTAGCGCCGGGCCTCGAAGCCCTCGTTGTTGAAGTACTTGACGGTTTCGTAGTTGAGCAGCGAGTCGACCGCCTTGGTATGCGCGGCCGAGTCGAACTCGTTGGCCTCGCGGCGAAACTGGGTGCGCCACTCGGTCACCAGCACTGTGAACAGGATGTAGACGGCCAGCGCGGCCAGCGTGATCCAGGCAAACCAGGCGTCGAACTTGACGGCCAGCACGGTGAGCACCAGCACCACCTCGACCAGCGTGGCGACCACGTTGAACAGGGTGAAGGAGATCAGCGACTCGATGCCGCGCACGCCACGCTCGATGTCGCGCGTCATGCCCCCCGTCTGCCGCTCCAGGTGGAAACGCAGGCTCAGGGCATGCAGGTGCTCGAAGGTCTGCAGCGCGATGGAGCGCGCGGCGCCCTGCGTGGCCTTGGCGAACACCAGCTCGCGCAGCTCGCTGAAGATCGAGGTGGACAGGCGCAGCGCCCCGTAGGCCAGCAGCAGGCCCACCGGCACCACCAGCAAGGTGGCCGGGTCGCCCAGCTTCAGGTCCATGGCATCGACCAGGGTCTTGAGCAGCACCGGCACGCCCACGTTGGCCATCTTGGCGCCCACCATGAAGACGATGGCCGCGACCACGCGCCATTTGTACTGCCACAGGTAGGGCAGCAGGCGACCGATGGTGGCCCAGTCGGAGGGCGCGGCAGCGGTGGAAACCGGTGCCTGGGTGGGGTTTGGTTCGCCGGCAGGGCGCATGGGGGACAATTCCGGTTGTTGTTTTTACCGACCCGGCTGGCGCCAGGGTGGTTTTTCCGGGGCCGGCCCTGGAGTCCACCGGCGGTGTCCCCCAGCATCCGTGCCAGCCCCAACCGAGATTGTGCCCATGTCCGCGACTTTCAGCCCACCCGCCGCCCTATTGCCCACAGACAAGGAGCTGGTGCTCAAGGTGATCCCCATGCCGGCGGACACCAATGGCAATGGCGACATCTTTGGTGGCTGGGTGATGGCACAGGTCGACCTGGCCGGCTCGGTGCTGCCGGCACGCTACATGCAGGGCCGCATGGCGACCGTGGCGGTCAACGAATTCATCTTCAAGCAGCCCGTGCGCGTGGGCGACATCCTGTCGTTCTTTTCGTCGATCACGCGCGTGGGCAATACCTCGGTCACCGTGCAGGTGGAGGTGTATGCCGAGCGATTTTCCGACCAGGGGCGCTACGTCAAGGTGACGGAAGCGCGCCTGACCTATGTGGCCATCGACGACGAAGGCCGCCCGCGCCCCGTACCACGCCCCAAAAACGAAGGCAAATAGGCCGGATCGACGGCCTGAAAGAGACCGGGACCTGCGCGGCCCCGGTCATGGCCTGCAGGCGTTCAGGCGGCGACGGCCATCGCTGTAGGCTCGGCCCGCACGGGCTGTTGCACCTGCGCGGTGCTGCGCAATGCCGAGGAGGAACTGCTGCCCGAGCCGATGCCGGACTCGATCTCGCCAGCCAACTGGCCGCCTTCCTCCACCACGAGCTTGCCGTAGCGGATCTTGCCGTTGACCTTGCCGGTGCTGTAGATCACGAGCTTCTGGCGCACGATGAGCGTGCCGTTGAATTCGCCATGGATTTCGGCGATGTCGATCTCGGCCGAGCCGCGGAATGCGCCGTGCTCGGAGATCTGGATCACGCGCGAATCCATGGTGGCTTCCACCGTGCCCTCGACCACGAGCGTGTCGCAATCGGTGATCTCCACGCCCTTGAGCTTGATGTTGGGCCCCACCGTGAGCTTGCTGCCGCTGGAATCCGAGCCCGAAGAGGGTTTGGCCAGGGCCGGGCTGGCAATGGGCGCTGGGGCCGCGCCACTGGTGGCGGCTGCCGAGGAATTGGCCACCGAACTGCTCAGGCCGGTGGAGTTGGAAGGACTGTGGCGGGGCTGAAACGATTCGGGTTCACGCTTGCCAAAGAAGGGGTTTTGCACGGCCATCGGTACTCCTTGAAAAGAGGCTTCATCGTAGGAGTGGACCTACGCGATGGATGCGCGCTTTACGCAAGAACGGTAACCAAACGGTTCGTTCGTAGCATGCGCTTGCAAGGCTTGCGGGATCACACATGCCCCGTGGTACACCCTTCAACGGGATGCCTGCTGTTTCGATCTTTCCTCAGGACACGATGTACGCCGCCGCTCCCGCCGACATGATCTCCCCCCCGGGCCCCTTGAACTCCATGCGCGTGGTGGCCACGCGCGAGCCCAGGCGCAGCACCTCGGCATGCAGCGTGAAATGGCTGCCAATGCCGGGGCGCAGGTAGTCGATGCGCAGGTCGATGGTACCGAGCTTGGCAAAGCGGTGCAGGCGCTGGTCCGGCACCTCGTCCATATGGCGCGCCCCGATGGCCGCCATCACGGCCAGCCCGCCCATGGCATCGAGCCCGGCGCTGATCACGCCGCCATGCACCCGGTTGTAGGCATAGTGCCCCACCAGTTCGGGCTTCATCTCGATGCGCCCCTCCACCCGGTCCGGGCACAGGCTGGTGATCTTCAGGCCCAGCACCTGGTTGAAGACGATCTTTTCCTCGAAGATGGATTTCAGGCCGGCCACGAATTCGGGCTCGAACTCCTGCGGCAATGCAGTGCTGGTGGTTTTGCTCATGGTGTTCCTGTACGGCATGCCCGCTCGCTTCCCAACCGACAGCAATCCATGCTTGCGGAGCCGAGGGTGCAGGCCATTCTCACTCAAAACTTTCCGTGCCGACCCTGGCCTGCGGCAAAGCGCGCCGCGCCCCGCAATGCGTCGGCCAGGCAGGCCCTTCCGCCCTGCCATTCCTGCAGCAGGGCATCGGCCAGAAGCAGTCCTTCCTGCGCGATCGCACTGGCGCGGTCGGCCCGCAGCGTGGGCTGCGGGAACGCGGCGATCTCGCGCGCCAACTGGAGGGCCGCCGCCAGCGCCTGGCCCGGCGGCACCACGCGGTTGCACAGCCCCATGCGCAGGGCCTCGGGAGCCTCGACCTTGCGACCCGTGAGGATCAGGTCCAGCGACTGCGACAGACCGATCAGGCGCGGCAGGCGCACCGTGCCGCCGTCGATCAGCGGCACGCCAAAGCGGCGGCAGTACACGCCGAAGTAGGCGTCCTCTTCCATCACGCGCAGGTCGCACCACAGCGCCAACTCCATGCCGCCGGCCACGGCGGCGCCGCTGATGGCGGCCACCACGGGCTTGGACAGCTGCAGCCGGCTCGGCCCCATGGGGCCCGGCGGATCCCGGGTATCGGCTGCATAGTCGAGCCCCTCGGCGAGCGTTTCGGGCGAGGTGCCCTCGGCCTTCAGCCGCGCACCCGCCTGCAGGTCCCAGCCGGCGCAGAAATGCCCGCCCGCGCCATGGAACACGGCCACGTCGGCGCCCTCGTCGCGTTCGAAATCCAGAAAGGCCGCGTGCAGCGCCCGGGCGGTGGCGGCATCCACCGCATTGCGCACGTCCGGGCGGTGCAATGTCACCCGCGTGACACGGTCTAGCGTCTCTACCTCGATGGACATCGGTTCCTCCTCGCGCCGCATAGGACGCAACCCTTATTGCGCACGCACCGGCAAAGGGACAACATGCGCGTTGATCCCCCCATCAGGGTTAGCCCCGAGTGCGGTACGGGCTGTGCGCAGGCACCATTATTTATGCAAAGCAATTGCTTTGTATAAATATTCTGGAGAGCCAGTGTGCAATTCGTGCAACTGTTGATCAGCGGGGTCGCCCAGGGGTGCATCTACGGCCTGATCGCGCTCGGCTTCGTGCTCATCTACAAGGCCACGGAAACCGTGAGCTTCGCCCAGGGCGAGCTCATGATGCTGGGCGCCTTCTGCGGCCTGGCGCTGATGACGGTGCTCGGCTTTCCCTTCTGGGTGGCGGTGCTGGCCAGCATCGCGGCCATGGGCCTGTTCGGCACCGTGCTTGAGCGCGCGGTGATCCGCCCCATCCTGGGCCAGCCCGCGTTCTCCATCGTCATGCTCACCATCGGCATCGGCTACGTGCTGCGCGGCCTGGTGACCATGATCCCCAACATCGGCACCGAGACGCACACCCTGCCCGTGCCCTACAAGGACCTGTCGTTGCGCGTCGGTGGCCTGGTGCTCAACGCCGAGCAGTTGGCCGTGATCGGCGCCACCGGGGTGCTGTGCCTGCTGCTGTTCGCGCTGTTCCGCTACAGCAAGCTCGGGATCGCCATGCAGGCTTCGTCGCAGAACCAGCTGGCGGCCTACTACATGGGCATCCCCGTGCAGCGACTGAACGGCCTGGCCTGGGGGCTGGCGGCCGGCGTTGCGGCCGTGGCCGGGCTGCTGCTGGCGCCCATCACCTTCGTGCACGCCAACATGGGGCTCATCGG
>JAZKEE010000089.1:5120-12611 GCA_040387235.1 Pseudomonadota bacterium | reverse complement strand
TGCTGCATCAGCGCCTGCTCGACCTCGACCGAGTAGACGTTGAAGCCGCCGGTGATGATCATGTCCTTGGCGCGGTCGACGATGAAAAGGTAGCCGTCTGCGTCCACCCGGCCGATGTCGCCGGTGTGGTGCCAGCCGCCCTTCCCGGCCTCGGCCGTGGCCTTGGCGTCCTTGTAGTAGCCCATCATCACCAGCGAGCTGCGCACCACGATCTCGCCGGTCTCGCCTGCTGCAAGCAGCTTGCCTTCGGCATCCATGGTCGCCACCTGCACCAGCGGGCCCGGCCGGCCGGCGCTGGACAGGCGCCCCTTCGCCACCGTGCCGTCGGCATGGAAATGCTCGCGCGGCGCCATCATGGAAATCATCATCGGCGCCTCGGTCTGGCCGAAGAGCTGGGCCATCACCGGGCCGATGGCCGTGAGCGCCTCTTCGAGCCGCGCCGCCGCGATCGGCGCCGCACCGTACCAGAAGCACTGCAGCGAATCGAGCTGGGTGCTGCGCAGATTTTCGTGCTGCAGCAGCATGTAGATCAGCGTGGGTGGCAGGAAGGTGTGCGTCACCCGGTGCCGCTCCACGAGGGCCAGGAACTCCCCCAGCTCGGGCTTGGGCATGATGACCACGCGCCCACCCAGGGCCATCACCGGCAGGCACAGCACGCCGGCCGCATGGGTGAGCGGCGCGAGCGCCAGGTAGACCGGCCGGCCATCGAAGGGGTAGCCCATCAAGGTGAGGGCCGACATGGTCTCCAGGTTGCGGCCCGAGAGCATCACGCCCTTGGGCTGGCCCGTGGTGCCGCCGGTGCCGGCGATCATGGCCAGGTCGTCTACGGGGGTGATGGCCACGGGCTCGTCGCCCACGCCCTCCACCCACTGCGCCCAGGACGGCGCCCACCCGAATGCCGCATCCAGGCAGACGAACTGGCGCACCTTGGGCAACTGCGCGCGCATCTGATCCACCATGGGCGCATAGGCGCTGTGGAAGATGAGGCAGCTGCAGTCGAAGGCGTCGAGCACGAAACGGTTCTCGGAGGCCTCGTTGCGCGGGTTCACCGGGCACCACACGGCGGCCGCGCGCGAGATGCCGAACACGCAGGCAAAGGCCAGGGCATCGTTGCTGGAGAGCACGGCCACCTTGTCGCCAGGCGCGATGCCCGAACGCTGCAGCGCCCGCGCCACCCGGTGGCTGGTGCGCTGCACCTCCCCATACGAGAGGTCGGCCGTGCCCATGGTCAGGCACGGCGACCCTTCGCCCAGCATGGCTCCTTTGTCGAGGTAGTCGATCAGGCGCATGGCGGGGCCCGCTCAGCGCTGCACCGTGAGCACGGGCGGCTGCACCAGGCCGAAGCTGCGCAATGCGCCCAGCAACTCATGGTGGCCAAATGCCTGGCAGCCCGAGGCAAAACCCACACGCCGCGGCGCCTGCTGCAGCAAATAAGCTGCAGCAAAGGCCTGCATCAGCCCGGTCTGCTTGTAGTTGCAGTTGCCATAGATCACGCAGTGCGCCCGCGCCAGCGGCCCCGAGGCATGCACCGAATCCACCGACTTGTTGATGCGCGGGTTCTCGCGCGGCGGCATGCTGCCCATGACGGCGGCGGCCGTCTGCGCCAGGGCGGCGTAGCGGTCCTCCTCGTTCATGCCCTCGGTGGCCTTGAGCGCGGCGGCCACGATCTGCGGTACACCCAGCATCAGCGGCTTGTTGAACACGCCGCCCAGCACCTTGACGTTGGCCACGCGCGGATCCTTCTTGAACCACACAGGGTGCGAGGTGCCGCCCCAGGGCAGCGCCAGCGCCGCCTCGTGCTGGCCGGGAATGGCCAGGCTGTACAGTCCGGCATCGGGTTGCCACTCCACGTACTGGTTCTGCTCCAGGTAATAGGCCTTGGACGTGGCCGCGTTGACCAGGATGGTCTGGGTGGAGGCCACCGTGGGGCTGCCGCCCCAGAACACCGCGATGTCCAGGGTGTCGAGGCCCGGGGTCTCCAGGCACAGCTGCGCCGCGATCTCACCGGTGGTGTACATCTGCGCCAGGCCCGGTGACAGCAGCAGGCCGGCGGCCGCGAACTTCGCGCCGTACTCGGCCTCCAGGGTGATCAGCCAGTCCTGCTCGCCCGTGGTGTCGGTGTAGTGGCATTTCGCGGCCAGGCAGGCCTGCACCACCTCGTGGCCGAACTTGGCGAACGGCCCCACGGTGTTGAGCACGACCGAGGCGCCCTCGAACAGCGCCGTCAGCGCCTCCCGCGTGTGCGCCACCTCGACCACCTCGTAGCTGGCGGTCTCGATGCCGGGCACGTGGGAACGCATGGCTTCGTCGAGTTTTTCCTTGCTGCGACCGGCGGCGATGAAGGGGATGTTGTACTCGCGCAGGTACTCGCAGACCAGCCGGCCGGTATAGCCGGAGGCGCCGTAGACCACGACGGGTTTCTTGGTGTTGTTGCCCATGTTGTTGTCTCCTGTGGTGTTGCTCACATGCCCATGCCGCCGTCGACGGGCAGGCCCGCGCCGGTGATGAAGCGCGCCGCATCGGAGCACAGGAAGACCACCGCATCGGCCATGTCGGCCACCTCGCCCAGGCGGCCCGCGGGTGTCTGCTCGATGATGGCGCCCACGGCCGCCTCGGGCGACGCGAACAGGCCGGCGGCCACCACGTCAGCGGCGAGCTTCATGCCCATCTCGGTGGGCACCAGACCCGGGTAGATGCAGTTCACGCGCACGCCGTAGCCGAGCTTGCCCGACTCCATGGCCGCCACACGGGTCAGCCGGTCCACGGCCGACTTGGTGGCCGAGTAGCCAGCGATCGCCGGGAAGGCGATGGTGGCGGCCACCGAAGAGATGTTGACCACCGCCCCGCCCTTGCCCGCCCCGCCGCCCGGGCGCATGGCGCGAAATGCGTGCTTGAGGCCCAGCGCCGTGCCGACGATGTTCACATCCAGCATGCGGCGCAGCGATTCTGGCTCGATCTCGGCCACCAGGGCCGTGACCTCGATGCCGGCGTTGTTGATGAGAATGTCGAAGCCGCCCAGCGTGTCCACCGTGGCCTGCACGGCGGCGGCCCAGTCGGCCTCCTGCGTCACGTCGAGCTTCACGAAGCCCGCCTTGGCCCCGCCCGTCACCGGCAGCTTGCCCGCCGCCTCCTGGCCCAGCGCGGTGAGCACGTCGCCAATCATCACCGAGGCGCCGGCGGCAGCGAGTGCCTGGGCCATGCCTTCACCGAGGCCGCGCGCGCCACCGGTGACCAGGGCCTTGCGGCCGGTCAAGTCGAACTTCGTCATGTCTTTGTCTCCTGATGGATAGGTATCGATCGCTGATGCACTGATCGTGTTCTTCGAGGAACGGAATCGATTCTGGGAATCGCCTTGACAACTGTCAAGACATTTTCTTGACAGTTGTCATAAATTCAATCGACCCGCAGCAACCCATGCATGAAAAGACATGGCGTCCTGCCTGGCACTGCCTACAATGGCGCGATGGAAAGATCCCCCCGCCGTGACAAATACGCTGAGCGCCGCGCAGAGCTGGGCGAGGCCGCGCTGCAGACGCTGGCCGAACTGGGCTATGCACGCACCAGCCTGCGCGAGATCGCACAGAACTCCGCCTTCTCGCACGGCGTGCTGCATTACTACTTCACCGACAAGCTCGACCTGATCCTGTGCAGCGTGCGCCAGTACAAGGCGCGTTGCGTCACGCGCTATGACGAGGTGACCAGCACCTCCACCACCTTCGCCGAGCTGGTGGACGGCTTCGTGCGGGTATTGGGCGAGACCGTGCGCACCGAGCCCACCATGCACCGGCTCTGGTACGACATCCGTTCGCAATCGCTGTTCGAGGATGCACTGCGCGCCGATGTGCAGGCCATCGACACAAGCCTGGCCAACATGGTCTGGCGCGTGCTCACGCGCATGTCCGAGCTGGCCGGCCTGCCGGTGCGTGCGCCCATCGACCTCACCTACGCCATGTTCGATGGCGTGTTCCAGCAATGCCTGTTGCGGCACATGGCCGGCGATGCCAAGGCCATACCGGTCATGCAGGGCCATGTGCGCTTGCTGGTGGAGCAGCTGATCGGACCGACTGCTCTCGCAGCTGCACCTGCCAAGGCGATGCGCAAGCGCAAGCCGGCCGCTCTCGCCGCATAGCGGAACACCTCCCCCGACATCGGGCGCGCCCATCGAAAGCCGTTCTGTTCTGCAGAACGGCTTTTTTGTTGGCGGGCGAATGCTTGACCCTGGTGCTGATGCTCCTCATAATTCCATGAGACAGATTGAAGTTCTTTCTTATAGAACCCCAAAGGAGACTATCCGTGCCCCATGCTTTCGATGTCCTGATCAGCGAGGTCGGCCCGCGCGACGGCCTGCAGTCCGTGAAGGCGACCATGCCCACGGCCGACAAGCTGCGCTGGATCGACGCGCTCTACGCCGCAGGCGTGCGCGAGATCGAAGTGGCGTCGTTCGTGCCCGCGCGGCTGCTGCCGCAGATGGCCGATGCGGCCGAGGTGGTGCGCCATGCCATCACGCTGCCCGGCCTCACGGTGATGGCGCTGGTGCCCAACCGCAAGGGCGCGCAGGCGGCGCTCGAGGCTGGGGTGCACAAGCTCACCATGCCCGTCTCCGCCAGCGCCGCGCATTCGCTGGCCAATGTGCGCAAGACGCGCGAGGAGATGGTCGAGGAGGTGCGCGCCATTGCCGACCTGCGCCGCGACATCGCGCCCGAGGTGAAGCTGGAGGCCGGAATTTCCACCGCCTTCGGCTGCACCCTGCAGGGCCTGGTGCCCGAGGACGAGGTGATCTGGCTGGCCGCGCAGTGCGTGGCGGCCGGGGCCGACGAGTCGGGCCTGTCGGACACCGTGGGCTATGCCAACCCGGCCCAGGTGCGCCGCCTGTTCAAGCGCCTGCGCGCCGAACTGGGCGACAAGGCCGGTGCCGCGCACATGCACAACACGCGCGGCCTGGGCCTGGCCAACTGCCTGGCGGCCTATGAGGAAGGTGTGCGCACCTTCGACGCATCATTGGGCGGGCTGGGCGGTTGCCCGTATGCGCCGGGTGCTTCGGGCAATGTGGTCACGGAAGACCTGGTGTTCATGTTCGAGGCCAGCGGCATCGCCACCGGCATCGACCTGCAGCGGCTGATGGCGGCGCGTGCGCCGCTGGTGGCCGGCTTGCCCGGCGAACCCGTGTACGGCATGACGCCCGAGGCCGGCCTGCCCAAGGGCTTCGTACAAGGAGCCAGCCATGTCTGACGCAACGAACCACGACCAACCCCTGCCCTACGCCGGCATCCGCGTGGTGGAGTTCACCCACATGGTCATGGGCCCCACCTGCGGCATGGTGCTGGCCGACCTGGGCGCCGAGGTGATCAAGGTCGAGCCCATCGAGGGCGACAGCACGCGCCACCTGCTGGGCTCGGGCGCGGGGTTCTTCCCGACCTTCAACCGCAACAAGAAGAGCATCGCGCTCGACCTCAAGAAGCCCGAAGGCCTGCAGGCCGCGCTGCGCCTGATCGCCACGGCCGACATCGTGAGCGAGAATTTCAAGCCCGGCACCATGGCCAAGCTGGGGCTGGACTACGCCTCCCTCAAGAAGCTCAACCCGCGCCTGATCTACGTGAGCCACAAGGGCTTTCTGCCCGGCCCCTACGAGCAGCGTACGGCCCTGGACGAGGTGGTGCAGATGATGGGTGGCCTGGCCTACATGACCGGGCGCCCGGGCGACCCGCTGCGTGCGGGCACCAGCGTCAACGACATCATGGGCGGCATGTTCGGTGCCATCGGTGCCATGGCGGCGCTGCGCCAACGCGAGCTGACCGGCGAAGGCTCGGAGGTGCAGGCTGCGCTGTTCGAGAACAACGTCTTCCTGGTGGCGCAGCACATGATGCAGTTCGCCAGCACCGGCAAGGCGGCCAACCCCATGCCCAGCCGCATCTCGGCCTGGGCCATCTACGACGTGTTCACGGTGAAGGACGGCGAGCAGATCTTTTTGGCCGCCGTGAGCGACAAGCAGTGGGCCATCTTCTGCGAAGCGCTGGAACTCGCCGAGCTGCTGGCCGACCCGCGCCTTGCGACCAACAACGACCGCGTGCAGGCGCGCGACTGGCTGATGCCCCAGCTGCGCTCCCACTTGGCCAGCCGCAGCGCGGCGGAGCTGGCGGCCATCTTCGAGGCCAACGAACTGCCATTCGCCCCGATCACCAGGCCCGAGGAGCTGTTCGACGACCCGCACCTCAACCAGAGCGGGGGCCTGGCGCCCATCCGCCTGAACAACGGCACGGAATCCAAGGTGCCGCTGCTGCCTTTCACGCTCGGGGGCATGCGCCCTGGCGTGCGCCTGCAGCCGCCACGCGCGGGCGAGCACACCGCCGCGCTGTTGCTGGAGGTGGGCTACTCCAGCGCCGAAGTGGCCGCCCTGCGCGCGCAGGGCGCAGTGGCGGGTGACTGAGCTGGCCAGGCGCTTCGCGGACGAGGGTGACCGGGGCCAGGTCGTCAAGGCCGCCGGCGTGCAGGCAGAGTGACCCCCTCAAAAGGAACGGCGCCGATGTGGAACCTGGGTTTTACCCCGCCCAGGTCATCGATGCGACCTCCATGGCACGTCTGCCCGACTGGGTGGATGCCAACAAGCCCGGCCATGTGGCCTTTCGGCCCGCCACGGCCGAAATGGTCGTGACGGAATCGTCCGCCGGCACGGTACCCAGGGCCTTGCTTCCCGTCACCGGTGCAGCCGCCGGTGGACATTTCTTGAGTGCATGAATGCGCGCCGGCTGTTATAACTCCACATAGAAACGGCCGCAAAGGCCGGCGAGGGGGAAACAGCATGACCGATGCGAAGGGGGCCACTGGCCCGTTGTCACGCTTGGCGGCAGGCGTTCTGGTGTCGGCGTGCGCGCTTTTCCAGGCCCAGGCGCAGACGCTGGAAAAGCCCGCAGGGCCCGTGGTGCTGACCATCCAGGGGGTCATCAGCAAGACCAACCAGGGGGAGAAGGCCCAGTTCGACATGAAAATGCTCGAAAAGCTGCCCCAGAAAAGTTTCACCACCCAGACCCCCTGGTACCCCCAGCCCGTCACCTTCACGGGGCCGCTTCTGCGCGATGTGCTGGCGGCTGCGGGCTCCAAGGGCAGCAAGATCACGGCGGTGGCGCTCAACGACTACAAGACCGAGATACCGTTCGACGATGCCACGCGCCACGAGGTGATCGTGGCCCGGCTCATGAACGACCGCCCCATGCCCATCCGCGAGAAGGGCCCCCTCTTCATCGTCTACCCCTTCGATACCAAGGCCGAATTGCGCACCGAGCTGTACTACAACCGTTCTGCCTGGCAGCTCAGCACCCTGCAGATCAAATAGCCGTGTGCTGCCCATGCTGCGCAGCAAGCACCTCCTGCCCCTGATCATCGCCAGCCTGGTGGTGGTCTATGTATCCATCGCGGCCGTCCAATACCACCAGTACCGCAGCGTCGAAGCCGTGATGCGCCGGGGCGACGTGAACGCCCTGTGGTCCTTCCTGCAGC
>JAZKEE010000089.1:0-5020 GCA_040387235.1 Pseudomonadota bacterium | reverse complement strand
GTCGAAGCCGTGATGCGCCGGGGCGACGTGAACGCCCTGTGGTCCTTCCTGCAGCTCAATGTGGAGCACGAACGGCTGGACCACGCGCTGCACCAGTACGAGTTCGACCCCGAAAGCATCTCGATGGATGCGCTGCAGCTGCGCTACGACCTGTTCCTGAGCCGCTTCAGTGCGCTGGAGAGTGGCACCGCGCGCACCCTCATGCAGAGCGAGCCGATCTACGCCAAGGCCCTGGCAGAGCTGCAGGAGTTCGTGGAATCGGGTGACAGCTATTTCGGCCTGGCCGCCGATGTGCGGACCAGCCAGGCCAACATGCGGCTGCTGCGCGAGCGGCTGGTCGATCTGCGCGCAACAGTGCAGGAGCTGTCGCTCAACGCCTCGCGCATCTCGGCCTTGCTGGGCGACCAGCGCAACGCCGAGGTGCAGCACCAGACCCTTTTGACCACGGTCCTCACGGCCTTCCAGGCGGTGCTGACCTTTCTGCTGGCCGTGGCCATGGGCCGGCAGTTCTTGAAGCGCGAAAAGGCCAAGTCGCTGGCCATGGCCGCGCAGGCCGAGCTGGTGGAGGCATTGAAGCGCAGCGAAGAGGTGCTCGAAGCCCGGGTGGTCCAGCGCACCGAGGAGCTGGAGCAGGCCAACGCCACCCTGCGCGAGCACGAGGACGAGCTGGAGGTGGCCCGCGCCCGCGCCGAAGACGCCTCGCAGATGAAGTCGGACTTTCTGGCCAACATGAGCCACGAGATCCGCACCCCCATGAACGCCGTGATCGGCATGAGCCACCTGGCGCTCACCACCGACCTGTCGCCGCGCCAGCGCGACTACGTCGAGAAAATCCAGCGCTCGGGCCAGCACCTGCTGGGGCTGATCAACGACATTCTTGATTTCAGCAAGATCGAGGCGGGCAAGCTGGAGGTGGAAACCGTCGACTTCGGGCTGCGCGGGGTGCTGGACAACGTGGCCAACCTGATTGGCGATAAGTGCTCGGCAAAGGGCCTGGAGCTGATGTTCGACGTGGACCCTGCCCTGCCGGATGACCTGCTGGGCGACCCGCTGCGCCTGGGCCAGATCCTCGTGAACTATGGCAACAATGCCGTGAAGTTCACCGACACCGGCGAGATCGTGGTGCGCGTGCTCGAAGTGGCACGCGATGCCGAGGGCCTGCTGCTGCGCTTTGAGGTGCAGGACACAGGCATCGGCCTCACGCCCGAGCAGCAGTCGCGGCTGTTCCGCTCGTTCGAGCAGGCCGACACCTCCACCACCCGCAAGTACGGCGGCACCGGGCTGGGGCTGGCCATCTCCAAGAAGCTGGCGGGCCTGATGGGCGGCGAGGTGGGCGTGGACAGCACGCCCGGCCAGGGCAGCAGCTTCTGGTTCACCGCCCGGGTGGGCCTGGGCACGCCCTCGGCGCGGCCACTCATGCCCGAGCCCGACCTGCGCGGGCGCCGCGTGCTGGTGGTGGACGACAGCGAACAGGCACGCCAGATCCTCTCGGGCCTGTTGGCCAGCATGAGCTTTGCCGTGACCACGGCCGCCTCGGGCGAAGAAGCCATTGTTGCGGCACGCGATGCCGACGCGGCCGGCCTGCCCTGCGAGATCGCGTTTCTCGACTGGAGAATGCGGGGCCTGGATGGCTTTCAGACGGCGGCCCAGCTGGCCCTGCTGCCCCACCCGCCGGTACCGGTGATCGTCACCGCGCATGGCCGCGAGGAGGTGTTCCGCGAGTTGGAGAAGGCCGGCATTGCCCTGATGCTGACCAAGCCGGTCAGCCCATCCCAGCTGTTCGACACGGCCATCCGCGCGTTGGGTGGGGTGCAGGATGCCGGCCTGGCAGGCCGCGCAGCAACGCGGCGGACCACGGCGCCCGACCTCGGCCCCATCCGTGGCGCCCGGGTGCTGCTGGTGGACGACAACGACCTGAATCAGCAGGTAGGCGCCGACCTGTTGGGCGACGCCGGGCTGGTGGTGGAGGTGGCCGAGAATGGCCAGGTGGCGCTGGACATGCTGCAGCAGCGCGCCGCCTACGACATCGTGCTCATGGACATGCAGATGCCGGTGATGGATGGCCTGACTGCCACGCGCCAAATCCGCGAGAACCCCGACTGGCACAAGCTGCCCGTGCTGGCCATGACGGCCAATGCCATGAGCGGCGACCGCGACAACTGCCTGGCCGCCGGCATGAACGGCCATGTGGCCAAGCCCATCGACCCCGACGAATTGTTTTCGCAGCTCCTGCAGTGGGTGCCTGCGCGTGCCGGGGGCCCGGCCCTGGCTCCTGCCGCGTCCGTATCGGCGGCGGAGCCTGCAATCGCCCTTGAAGCCCTGGCCCGCATCGAGGGGCTGGACGCAGCCGCCGGCCTGCGCCGGGTGCTGGGCAAGCCTGCGGCCTACGAAAGCCTGCTGCGCAAGTTCGTGGCCGGCCAGGCGGCCGCAGCGCAGAACACCAGCGCCCTCCTTGCTGCCGGCCAGCGTCAGGATGCCTTGCGCGCCATGCACACCCTCAAGGGGACTGCGGGCACCATCGGCGCCGCGCCCCTGGCCCAATTGGCCGAGGTGGTGGAGCACGCGATTGCGGCCGATGCCGATGTCCAGGTGGTGAACACGCTGCTGGAGCCGGTGGACACTGCCTGTCAGGCCCTGGTGGCAGCGTTGCGCAGCGCACTGCCCACAGAGGAGGCCACGGCCCAGCAGGCACCGGTGGACGCCGCAGAGGCGCAGCAATTGCTCGCGCGCCTGGAGGCGCTGCTGGCGGACGACGATTCGGACGCCGTGGAACTGTTCAAGGACTCGGGCCCTGCCCTCAAGGCCTTGCTTGGCCCCGTCTACGGCGAAATGAAGCACGCACTGGAAAGCTACATCTTTACCGACGCACTGGCGCTGCTGCGTGCAGCCCCCCTGCCCGGCCCCGCGATACAAGGAGGACCCACGTTATGAGCAATCCCATGGAAACGAGCGGCAAATGCACCGTGCTGGTGGTGGACGACATGCCCGACAACCTGTCGGTGATGAGCGGCCTGCTGCGCCCGGACTACAAGGTCAAGCTGGCCAACAGCGGCGAGCGGGCCCTGCAGATCGTCGCGGGCGACGGCAAGCCCGACCTGATCCTGCTGGACATCATGATGCCCGAGATGGACGGCTACGAGGTGCTGCGCCGCCTGCAGTTCAACCCCGAGACCGAGGACATCCCGGTGATCTTCCTCACGGCCATGAGCGCGTCGGACGACGAGACGGTGGGCCTGGAGCTCGGTGCGGTGGACTACATCACCAAGCCCATCAACCCGGCCATCACCCTGGCGCGGGTGCGCAACCACCTGCTGCTCAAGCGCGCCCGTGACCTGCTGGCCCGCCAGAACCAGTACCTGGAGGAAGAAGTGGCCCGGCGCACGCGCGAGGTGGTGGAGCTGCAGGACGGCACCATCCGCGCCATGGCCTCGCTGGCGGAAACGCGCGACAACGAGACCGGCAACCACATCCGCCGCACCCAGCACTACGTGGAAGTGCTGGCGCGCAAGCTGCAGCACCATCCGCGCTTCAGCGAAGAGCTCACCGAGGCGGCGATCGAGATGATCTTCAAGTCGGCGCCCCTGCACGACATCGGCAAGGTGGGCATCCCGGACCGCATTCTGCTCAAGCCGGGCAAGCTCACGCCCGAAGAGTTCGAGATCATGAAGACCCACACCACACTGGGGCGCGACGCCATCGTGGCCGCGGAGCGCGAGGCCTCGCAGACCAACCCGTTCTTCCGCTACGCCAAGGAGATCGCCTACAGCCACCAGGAAAAGTGGGATGGTTCGGGCTACCCCGAGGGGCTGGTGGGCAACACCATTCCCCTGTCCGCACGCTTGATGGCCGTGGCCGATGTGTACGACGCGCTGATCTCCGTGCGCGTCTACAAGGAGGCGTTTCCCCACGAGGTGGCGGTGGAGATCATCCGCGACGGCCGGGGTAGCCATTTCGATCCCGACATGGTGGACGCCTTTCTGGTGCTGTCCGAAGAGTTCCGGGGCATTGCCCAGCGCTTTGCCGATGGCGAGCAGGCGCTGCACGCCCAGGTGGACCGCATGGCCACGGACCTGCCCGCCGAGCACATCGAACTGACCGCACAAGACGCCCCATCCTGAGACATGCATCCTTCCAAGACCACCGTGCTGCTGGCCGAAGGCGCCAGCGCCATGCGCCAGGCCCTGGCCAGCCAACTGCAGACCTTCGGTTTCGGCCAGGTGCTGCAGGCCCGTGACGGGGGGGGGCGCGCCCTGCAGCTGCTGCGCGCGGAACCCGTGCACGTGATGATCTGCGACCTGGACATGCAGGGCATGGATGGCCTCGCGGTGCTCGAAGCCATGCGCGCCGAGCCCAAGTTGGCGGGCCTGCCCTTCATCCTGATGTCGGGCGGGCTGGACCGCGACTCGGCCGCCCGGGCCATCCGCCTGGGCATCGGCGACCTGTTGGTCAAGCCCTTCACGGTGCGCCGGCTCATCGAACGCATGCAGCGCGTGCTGCAGCGCGATGCGCAAGCCATCTCCTCGGCCCTGGTACCGCCACCACTGGAGCCCGTGCCCGACCCCTTGGCCACCGAACCCGAACGCGCCACCATCCTGGTGGTGGACGACACGCCCGACAACCTGCAGCTGCTGGCCGGCCTGTTCCGCGACCGCTTCAAGGTCAAGATCGCGCACAACGGCGAGAAGGCCCTGGCCATCTGCCAGTCCGACACACCGCCGGACCTGATATTGCTCGACGTGATGATGCCCGGGATGGACGGCTTCGAGGTGGCGCGCCGCCTGCGCGAGCACCACGCCTCGGAATGCACGCCCATCATCTTCGTCACCGCGATGACCGACGACGCCTCACGCCACCAGGGCCTGAGCCTGGGCGCCATCGACTATGTCTTCAAGCCCATCGAACCCGAGCTGCTGCGCCTGCGGGTCAGCAACCTCATGTACTACGTGGAGCACCGCAAGCAGTTGCAGAAGGATTTTGACCAGATGCACGAGAACAGCCGGTTGCAGGCGGAGGTGGAGCG
>JAZKEE010000088.1:0-24627 GCA_040387235.1 Pseudomonadota bacterium | reverse complement strand
CAAGATGTTCGAGAAGGTGGGCGTGCCCATCCTGGGCATCGTCGAGAACATGGCCGTGCACGTGTGCAGCAACTGCGGCCATGTGGAGCACATCTTCGGGGCCGATGGCGGCAAGAAAATGGCGGCCGACTACGGCATGGACTACCTGGGCGCGCTGCCGCTGGACATGCAGATCCGCCTGCAGGCCGACAGCGGCAAGCCCACGGTGGTGGCCGATCCCGATGGCGACGTGGCGCAGATCTACAAACGGGTGGCGCGCACCGTGGCCGTGAAGATCGCCCAGCAGTCCAAGGACTTCTCGTCCAAGTTCCCGAGCATCTCGGTCAGCAAGGACACATGAACCGCCTTCGCCGGGAGTGGCTGCAGGCCGCCCGTGCGCCGGGCCGTGAAGGGGCTGCGCGCCGATGAACCTGCTGTCCGCCATGCGCTACCTCGTCTCCCTGGACGAGCACCGCCATTTCGGACGCGCAGCCCAGGCCTGCCACATCACCCAGCCGGCCCTGTCGAATGCGCTCAGGGCCCTGGAGGAGGAGTTCGGCGTCGTCATCGTGCAGCGGGCACGCACCTACGTGGGCCTGACCCACGAGGGCGAGGCGGTTCTGGCCACGGCGCAGCGCATGCTGCGCGACAACGAGGTGCTGCGCCAGGAGTTGCGCAGCACCGAGCTGGCACCGCAGGGCCGCCTGCGCATGGCGTCCACGCCCACGGCGGTGCCCATCCTCTCGCGCTTTGCGGCCATGCTGCAGGCGCGGCACCCGGGCATCCTGCCCGTCGTGCTGTCCATGAGCTCGCAGGAGCTCGAGCAGCGGCTCGAAGACCTGTCGCTGGACCTGGCCGTGGGCTACAGCGAGCGCATGCAGGCCAAGCGCGTGAACCTGCGCTCCTGGCCGCAGTGCAACGAGCACTACTACCTGCTGCGCCGCGCACGCACGCCCGACCCGGACCGCCTGCGCATCGGCGCCCCCATGCGCTGGGAGGAGGCCGGCCAGTTGCCGCTGTGCCTACTCACCCCCGACATGCACAACCGCTTCATCATCGACGAGGCCCTGCGCGCATCGGGCGCGCCGGTGCCGCCGGCCATCGAAACCAACTCGGTGCTGACCCTGGTGCTGTCGGTGCTCTCTGGCGAAGTCTGCAGCGTGCTGCCGGGCGCCATGGTGGCGGCCGCGCGCAGCGAGCGCGGCCTGGAGGCCCTGCCCCTGGTTGCGCCCGACGTGCGCACCCCCATCGGCTTCATGACCCAGCGCGGTCCGCGCGTGTCCCGGGCGCTCGAGGCCGCGCTGGAGCTGCTGGACCTGCCCGCCTGGCGCGACCATGTGGCAGAGCACTGCGGTGAGCTGAAGGACACCCCTTGAGTCGCTTCGCGCCTTTCCCCTGAAAGGGGGACGCCCCCCAGCGCGGCGGGGCGGCCTTTGCGCGGGGGCGCTGGCTTGGGTCGCGCCAGTTTGGTGTGAGGCGATGCGGTTGCGCAGCGCATCGCTGACCTGCGAATGCTTGCGATCGATTTTCATTCGTGTTCATTCAATTGTTGAATCGCAGCATATGTCGATTCAATTTGACGCCGTGGCGCCCCTGTCCGGACACTCCGCTCGGCGCAGTTGACCTGCGTCAAGAAAAAAGCGCTTGCGCAGCACCACAGGAGAGAGAACATATGAACGCTTCAACGGCGGGCACGGCCACCTTGCCCGGGTCTTTCGCGTCGCCCGGTTTCCTGGACAAGGAACGCATCATCGCCGGGCCCGGCTTCAACCGGTGGCTGGTGCCGCCGGCGGCCCTCGCGATCCACCTGTGCATCGGCATGGCCTATGGCTTCTCGGTGTTCTGGCTGCCGCTGTCCAAGGCCCTGGCCACGGCGGGTACCGGTGCCGCATGCGCCAAGGAGATGAGCTTCTTTGCCGAGCTGTTTGCCAGCGGCTGCGACTGGCGCGTGGCCACGCTGGGGTGGATGTACACCCTGTTCTTCGTCTTCCTGGGCTGTTCGGCCGCCATCTGGGGCGGCTGGCTGGAGCGCGCCGGCCCGTGCAAGGCCGGCGTGGTCTCGGCCGTGTGCTGGTGCGGCGGCATGCTGCTGTCGGCGCTGGGCATCCACCTGCACCAGTTCTGGCTCATGATCCTGGGCTCGGGCGTCATCGGGGGCATCGGGCTGGGGCTCGGTTACATCTCCCCCGTGTCCACGCTGATCAAGTGGTTCCCTGACCGGCGCGGCATGGCCACCGGCATGGCCATCATGGGCTTTGGCGGCGGCGCGATGATCGGCTCGCCCCTGGCGGTGGACCTGATGAAGAACTTCTCCAGCCCCACCGACGTGGGCGTGATGCAGACCTTCGTGGTCATGGCGCTGGTGTACTTCGTGTTCATGATGGCCGGTGCGCTGGGCTACCGCGTGCCGCCCACAGGTTGGAAGCCCGCTGGCTGGACGCCGCCACCCCCCTCGGCCAACGCCATGATCACCCAGCGCCACGTGCACGTGAAGCGCGTCTGGGGCATCCCGCAGTTCTGGCTGATCTGGGTGGTGCTGTGCATGAACGTGAGCGCCGGCATCGGCGTGATCGGCATGGCATCGCCCATGCTGCAGGAAGTCTTCGGCGGCGGTCTGATCGGCGTGTCGCAGAAGTTCGGTGAGCTCGACAAGACCCAGCTGGCCGCCATCGCGGCCGTGGCCGGGGGCTTCACCGCCCTGCTGTCGCTGTTCAACATCGGTGGCCGCTTCTTCTGGGCCAGCCTGTCCGACAAGTTCGGCCGCAAGATGACCTACGTGATCTTCTTCGTGCTCGGCGCCCTGATGTATGCCAGCATCCCGAGCTCGGCCGGCGCCGGCAGCAAGCTGCTGTTCGTGGGCGCATTCTGCGTGATCCTGTCGATGTACGGCGGCGGCTTCGCCACGGTGCCTGCCTACCTGGCCGACCTGTTCGGCACGCAGTTCGTGGGCGCCATCCATGGCCGCCTGCTGACGGCCTGGGCCACGGCCGGCATCCTGGGCCCGGTGGTCGTGAACTACATGCGCGAATACCAGCTGGGCCTGGGCCTGCCGCGCGAACAGGTGTACAACCAGACCATGTACATCCTGGTGGGCATGCTGGTCATCGGCCTCATCGCCAACCTGATGGTGCGCCCGCTGGCCGACAAGTGGTTCATGAGCGACGAGGAACTGGCGCACGAGAAGAAGCTGGCCCACGAAAAGAGCGTGGCGGCCGAAGTGGGCGGTGGCCCCGGCAGCGGCGGCACGACCAGCCCCGCGGTGGTGGCCTTCGCCTGGCTGGCAGTGGGCCTGCCGCTCATCTGGGGCATCTACAAGACCCTGGTGAGCGCCGCCAAGTTTTTCCAGTAAGGAAGCGGATGGCACGGGGCCGGGGGCAGCATGAAGCGCTCCCGGCCGCCATGACCATGCCCCCTGCAGGGCAGGAGGCCGGGAACGCCCGGCGCATGGCACAGTCCAAGCAGGGGCGCCCGTCCAGGAGACCATGATGAAGCAAGAAAAAATCGAGTTCTACAAAGGCCCGGCCGGCGGCTGGGGGGCGCTCAACAGCGTCAAGAATGCGCTGCTGCGCCAGGACATTCCCTTGAAGGGCGCCAAGACGCTGCTCTCGGCCAACCAGCCTGACGGCTTCGACTGCCCGGGCTGCGCCTGGCCCGACCGCAACCATGCCTCCACCTTCGAGTTCTGCGAAAACGGCGTCAAGGCCGTGGCCGCCGAGGCCACGGCACGGCGCGCAGGCCCCAGCCTGTTCGCCCAGTACACGGTGGCCGAGCTGGCCGAGCAGAGCGATTTCTGGCTCGAGGACCAGGGCCGGCTCACGCAGCCCATGGCCTACCACGCGCCCAGCGACCAGTACCGCCCCATTTCGTGGGACGACGCCTTCGCGCTGATCGCGCGGCACCTGAACGCGCTGCCCGACCCCAACCAGGCCATCTTCTACACCTCGGGCCGGGCCAGCAACGAGGCCGCCTTCCTGTACCAGCTGTTCGTGCGCCAGTACGGCACGAACAACTTCCCCGACTGCTCCAACATGTGCCACGAGCCCAGCGGCAGCGGCATGCGCCCGCAGATCGGCGTGGGCAAGGGCACGGTGACACTGCACGACTTCGAGTGCGCCGATGCCATCTTCATCTTCGGCCAGAACCCGGGCACCAACCACCCGCGCATGCTCGGCGAGCTGCGCGAGGCGCACAAGCGCGGGGCACGCATCGTGAGCTTCAACCCCCTGCGCGAGCGCGGGCTGGAACGCTTTGCCGACCCGCAGGACAAGCTGGAGATGGCCACCTTCGGCTCCACGCCCATCAGCACGCACTACTTTCAGCTGCGCGTGGGCGGCGACCTGCCGGCCGTCAAGGGCATGATGAAGCATGTGCTGGAACAGGAGGACGCGCGCGGCGGCGTGCTCGACCACGCCTTCATCGCCGAGCACACGACGGGCTTCGACGCCCTGGCGGCCGACCTGCGTGCCGAGTCCTGGGAACTGCTGGAGCAGGAGTCGGGCCTGACCGAGGAACAGATGCGCTCCGCGGCCGACATCTACATCGGCGCCAAGAGCGTGATCGCCTGCTGGGGCATGGGCATCACCCAGCACAAGTACGCGGTGGCCACGATCCAGGGCATCGTGAGCCTGCTCATGATGCGTGGCAACATCGGCCGCGAGGGGGCGGGCCCCTGCCCGGTGCGCGGCCACAGCAACGTGCAGGGCGACCGCACCATGGGCATCTGGGAAAAGCCCCCGGCGGCGCTGCTGGACAGGTTGCGCGACGTGTTCGGCTTCGAGCCGCCGCGCCAGAACGGCGTGGATACCGTGGAGGCCATCCGCCACATGCTGGACGGCAAGGGCAAGGTGTTCTTCGCCCTGGGCGGCAACTTTGCCGCCGCCACCCCCGACACCTACGAGACCTGGAAGGCGCTGCAGCGCTGCGACCTCACGGTGCACGTGACCACCAAGCTCAACCGCAGCCACATCGTGCATGGCAAAGAGGCGCTGATCCTGCCCTGCCTGGGCCGTACTGAGATCGACGTGCAGGCCGGCGGGCCGCAGGGCGTGACGGTGGAGGACTCGATGAGCATGGTGCACATCTCGGTGGGCATCAACCCGCCAGCCTCCGAGCACCTGCTGTCCGAGCCGGCCATCGTCGCGCGGCTCGCGGCTGCCACGCTGGGTGTGCGCAGCAGCGTGCCCTGGCTGTGGCTGGTGGAGGACTATGCGCGCATCCGCGACCAGATCGAGAAGGTGTTCCCCGATTTCAAGGACTTCAACCGGCGCGTGGCCGTGCCCGGCGGCTTCCGCCTGCGCAACACGGCCAGCGAGCGCGTGTGGGCCACGGCCTCGGGCAAGGCCAGCTTCCATGCCCACGCCGTGCCGCGCGACACGCCCTCGCACATCGCGCGCGAACGCTACAAGGATGCGGTGGTCTTCACGCTGCTGACCACGCGTTCGCACGACCAGTACAACACCACCATCTACGGCATGGACGACCGCTACCGCGGTGTGTACGGCCAGCGCCGCGTGGTGTTCATCAACGACCAGGACATCCGCGCCCTGGGCATGCAGGACGGGGACTGGGTCGACATCCAGACCGTGTGGAGCGATGGCCAGGAGCGCCGCGCGGACCGCTTCAAGCTCGTGGCCTACGATATCCCGCGTGGCAACCTCGCGGCCTACTACCCGGAGACGAACCCCTTGGTGCCCCTGTCGGCCGTGGCCGATGCGGCGGGCACGCCCACCTCCAAGTCCATTCCCGTGCTGCTGCTGCCGCATGTGCCGGGCGGGGCAGCCCTGGCTGGCTCCACCGCGGCGGCGCAGGCAGAGGCGCCATGACCGCTGAAGAGGAAACCCTGGCCTGCGCCATCCTGCGTGCGCTGGCCGAGGAGTCCCGGGGCCTGGACGCGGCTGCTGCGTCTGGCGTGTCGCTGCCTCGCCTGGGCAAGCGCCTGGGCCAGGGCGCGAGCGTGCTCCTGCGCGAGCTCACGCTGATGAGCGATGCCACGGTGGGCGGCCAGCGCGGCCCCGGCTGGGTGCGCGTGGACCAGGTGGGCGAGCGCTGGCTGGCCCACCTGACGGACGCCGGCCGTGCGGTGGCGCGGGAGCTGCCTGCGGCGGGGGAGTCTCCATGAGTGCACAGGTGGTTTCCATGCACGATGGCGAAGCCGGTGCGGCCGTGGACCTCCCGGCATTGGCCCGGCATTCCGTGCGCGTGTACGGCGAGGCGGGCGTGCCGCAGGACGGAGCCCTGCGCAGCGACATCCTGGCCGCGGAGATTCCGGTGGCGCTGGTGTTCAACGGGGTCTCGCACGCGGTGATGATGGCCACGCCCGAGCACCTGGGCGATTTTGCGCTCGGCTTCGCGCTGAGCGAGGGCATTCTCGACCGCGCGCAGGACTGCCGCGGCAGCACGCTGCACCTGGCCGACGCCAGCGCGGCGCACCTGCCGCCCGGCGTGCCCGGCATCGAGGTGCACCTGGAGATTTCGGCGCGCAGCTTCGAGCGCCTGAAGGACCGGCGCCGCAGCATGGCCGGCCGCACGGGCTGCGGCGTGTGCGGTGTGGAGAGCTTTGCGGCGCTGGACCTGGCGCCCGAGCGCCTGCCGGTGCGCGACTGGATGGAGCGCGTGGACCTGCCCACGGTGCTGCGTGCCTTTGCCGACCTCAAGGCACTGCAGCCGCACAACGCGCAGTCGGGCTCGCTGCATGCCGCCGGCTGGGCCACGCTGGACGGGCGCCTGGCCCAGGTGTGCGAAGACGTGGGCCGGCACAACGCCCTGGACAAGCTCATCGGCTGGCTGTCGCGCAGCGGGCGCCTGGCCGAGCCCGGCTTCGTCGTGCTCAGCAGCCGGGGCAGCCACGAGCTGGTGCGCAAGTGCGCCCGCGTGGGCATCTCGGCGCTGGCCACCATCTCGGCGCCCACCGCCACTGGCGTGCAGGTGGCTGAACTGGCCGGGCTGCGCCTGTGGGGCCTGTGCCGCGCACCGCGTGCGGTGCTGTATGCGCCTGGGGCGCAAGAAGCGGGGTAGAAACCCTGAGGCCCGCATCGATGGGCTTGCGGTCGGTTGCGCAGTACAGTCGGGCCATGTCCCTGCGCCCCACCATCGAAGTCGCCGTCATCATGCGCCGCGAGCGCCTGGACAACCGCTGGCAGCCCTGGCGCTGGGTGCTGGACGACGTGGTGCCCGCAGAATCGGCCTTCGGCGACGTGCCGCGCCTGCTGCGCCAGGATGAGAACCAGGCCCTGTGGCTGTTCCCGGGCTTTGCCGTGGAGCTGTTCAAGGACGATGGCGAGGGCTACCACCTGAACCTGTCCGCCCCCGCGCCGTGCTGGTTCGTGCTGTGGCGCATGGACGAGGAGGGCAGCGTTCCCGAGCCGCTGGCCCGCCCCGTGGCCGTGAGCCTGAGCTACCACGACGCCGGCCGCTGGCTCGATGCGCAGGAGACGGTGGAGCAGGTGCCCGCCCCCCCGGCCGTGCTGCAGGCGCTGCAGGCCTTCGTCGACGAGCACTATGCGCCCGAACCCAAGCGCCGCAGGCGGCCCGACAGCTTCCAGTCGCTGACCGACCGCTTCGGCAACCCTGCGTCGGTCTCCACCGACAAGCAGCGCGGCGGCCGGGGTGGTCCGCACCATGGCTGACGGTTTTCTCTCGCGCTGGTCGCGCCGCAAGCAGGAGGTGGCTGCGGGCAGGTCCGTGCAGGAGCCGGAGCCATCGCCCCCACCCGAGGCGTTGCCATCTTCCGACGCCATGCCTGCCACAGAGCCGGTGGGCGTGCCCGCCGCAGCCGAGCCAGAACTGCCCACGCTGGCCGATGCCCAGGCCCTGACGCCCGAGTCCGACTTCAAGCCCTTCATGGGCCGCGGCGTGGCGCCCGACGTGCGCAACACGGCCATGAAGAAGCTGTTCGCCGACCCCCATTTCAATGCCATGGACGGCCTGGACATCTACATCGACGATTATTCCAAGCCCGACCCGCTGCCCGAGGGCATGCTGCGCCAGATGGCCAGTGCCCATTTCATGGGCTTCTTCGACCATGAAAAGGACGCTGCCGGGGAGGCCGTGCCAGAGGCCGCTCAGGCAATGGCCCCCGATGGCACTCAGCCTCGGGATGATGCGGAGACGCCGGCGCTGCCAGACGTGGCACAGTCCGAGGTATGCACCGCCATTCCTAGCTCGCCAGTACTGGCCGCAACCGACCCCGCAGGGGACAGCGCGGCCAGGGTAGCCAGCCATACCGAACATGACCACGCTGATCTGCGACTGCAACCAGACGATGCCCCTCGACGCGAAGGCGTTGGGCGCGGCACTGCATGAGGAGCTGACCCTCCACTCCACGCTGTGCCGGCGCGAGGCCGGCGCCTTCCAGGGCGCCATCCGCACGGGCCAGGAAGTCGTGGTCGCCTGCACCCAGGAGCAGCGCCTGTTCGGCGAGCTGGGCACGCAGACCGAAGGCGCGGTCTCGCCGGTCCGCTTCGTGAACATCCGCGAGACCGGGGGCTGGAGCCGCGATGCCCGCGATGCCGGCCCCAAGATCGCCGCGCTGCTGGCCGCCGCCCGGCTGCCCGAGCCACCGCCGGTGGCCACCGTCAGCTACAAGAGCGCCGGGCGCCTGCTGGTCATCGGCCCGCTCGACGCTGCCGAGCAAGCCGCCGCTCTGGTGGCCGACGTGCTGGACGTGACCCTGTTCGCGCAGGGCCCGGGCCAGGCAGGTGGCGCCCAGGCGCGGCGCTTTCCGGTGCTCGGCGGGCGCCTCACCGGGCTCACGGGCTGGCTCGGGGCCTTCGACGTGCAGTGGGCTGCCGACAACCCCATCGATCTGGACCTGTGCACGCGCTGCAATGCCTGCATCGTGGCCTGCCCCGAGAATGCCATCGGCCTGGACTACCAGGTGGACCTGTCCGCCTGCGATGCCAACCGCGCCTGCGTGCGCGCCTGCCAGGTGGCCGGCGCCATCGACTTCGGCCGCGAGGCCAGCGCGCATCAGGAGCGCTTCGACCTGGTGCTGGACCTGCGCCCGGCCACCGCGGAACCCAGCTTCGCGCAGCATGCGCCGCCGCAGGGCTACTTCCGCTCCGACGGGCGCGACATGGGCGTGCTGCTCAAGCTGCGCGAGATGGTGGGCGAGTTCGACAAGCCCCGCTTCTTTGCCTACAAGCAAAAGCTCTGCGCCCACAGCCGCAACGAGACCGTGGGCTGCAATGCCTGCATCGATATCTGTTCTGCCGAAGCCATTTCCAGCGACAAGGGCCGCCAGCAGATCAAGGTGAATCCCCACCTGTGCGTGGGCTGCGGCGCCTGCAGCACGGTGTGCCCGACGGGTGCAATCTCTTTTGCCTACCCGGGTGCCACGGAGCAGGGCGCGCGCTTCAAGGCCCTGCTGTCCACCTACGCAGCCGCAGGCGGCCAGAACGCCGTGCTGCTGCTGCACAGCCAGGAGCGGGGCCAGGCACTGGTCGAGGAGTTGGGCCGAGCCGCCCAACTGCGGCGCGCCCAGGGCGTGCCGGCCCACGTGATCCCGGTGCCGCTGTGGCACACCGCGAGCACGGGCGTGGACCTGTGGCTCAGCGCGCTGGCCTACGGAGCATCGCAGGTGGTGGTGCTGGCCACGCAAGAGGAGGCGCCCCAGTACCTGGACGGCCTGCAGGCGCAGATGGACGTGGCCCAGGCCATCCTGCATGGCCTCGGCTACACCGGCAGCCACCTGCGGCTGCTGCGCGCGGGCGATGCGGCGGCGCTCGACACGGCCCTGCAGTCCCTGCGCCAGACCCGCCAGGTACTGCCGCCCGTGGTGGCCCGCCATGGCGTGGCGCAGGAAAAGCGCGCCACGCTGGAGATGGCGCTCGATCATTTCATCGCCCATGCGCCGCTGCTGAAAGAGGGGCTGCCAGAGGCCATCGCCCTGCCCGCAGCCGGCGCGCCGCTCGGGTCCATCACGGTCGACAAGGACCGCTGCACCCTGTGCCTGAGTTGCGTGAGCGCCTGCCCGGCCGGTGCCCTGCAGGACAACCCGCAACTGCCCCAACTGCGCTTCCTCGAAAAGAACTGCGTGCAATGCGGCCTGTGCGCCAGCACCTGTCCCGAGGACGCCATCGCCCTGCAGCCGCGCCTGCTGCTCACGCCCGAACGCGCGCAGCTGCGGGTGCTGGCCGAGACCCAGCCCTGGGCCTGCGTGCGCTGCAGCAAACCGTTTGGCACACTCAAGGCCATCGAGGCCATGCTGGAGCGGCTCGCGGGCCATGCCATGTTCCAGGGCGAGGCGCTGGAGCGCCTGAAGATGTGCAGCGACTGCCGCGTGATCGACCTTTATTCTTCCCAAAGCGAAGCGAAAGTGACGGACCTGTGAGCGCCACCGCCCCCCTGACCATGCTCGGCAGCGCCGCCCTCGACGAGGAAACCGCGCGTGCCGAACTCTATGGCCTGCTGGCCCAGCTGTACTACAGCGCGCCGGCCCCTGAACTGCTGGCCTTGTTGCGGGTGGCCGTGACCGAGGCCCCCGCGCAAGGCGGCCTGCTCGAGGATCCCTGGCAGCAGCTGGTGGGGGCTGCCCGCGCGCGGGACGATCGGGCCATCGCCGCCGAGTTCGAGCGCCTGTTCGGCGGCGTGGGCAAGCCCGCGGTCTTCCTCTACGGCTCGCACTACCTGAGCGGCTTTCTCAACGAGAAGCCGCTGGCGCGCCTGCGCAGCGACCTGGATGCGCTGGGCCTGGCGCGCAGCGAGGCCATGCCCGAGACCGAGGACCACGTGGCCTATCTGTGCGAGGCCATGCGCTACCTGATCGCCGGCGACGACGTGGCGGTGTGCAACCTTACGACACAACGGGACTTTTTTGCCGCCCACCTGCAGCCCTGGGTACCAGCGCTGTGCGATGTGCTGGAGGCCCACCCCGCCGCCCCCTTCTATGGCGCGCTGGCCCGCTTCACACGGGCCTTTGTGTCCATCGAGGCCCAGGGCTTCGACATGCTCGACTGACTCTTTGGCGTTCCCCGAGCACGGGTGCCAAACCCGAGTGATCTCTTCGGGGTGGCCATACCCGATTGCAGCGGGCGGAACACTCGCATAGACTGTATGAACGACATTGCATAGCCGCAAGCCCTCCTGGAGACAACGATGCAGGACAGCCAGCCCCAATCTTCCCGCCGCCGGTTCTTTGCGGGTGCAGCCACCGCAGGGGCTGCTGCCGCAGCCGTAGCGGCCCTGCCGCACATCGCGGCGCCCGATGCCGGCGCCGTGGCCGAGCCCGTGCCGGCCCCGCCCGAGCGCGGTGGCGGCTACCGCCTCTCGGCGCACGTCCAGCAGTACTACAAGACCACCCAACTCTGACCGCGGGGCGCACCATGTTGCTCACCAAGAAGTCTTCCCACGCACGGGAGGGCGCTGCGGCCTCCTCCCCGTCCTCTCCCTTCGTCCACAGCCTGCAGCGCGGCCTGGCCAAGGCCTTGCCCACCATGGACCGGCGCGCCTTCCTGCGCCGCTCGGGCCTGGGCGTCGGCGTGGGCATCGCTGCCTCGCAGCTCACGCTGGTCAGGAAGTCCAACGCCGCCGAGGGCGCCAAGGTCGGCCTGGGCGACAGCAAGATCGAGGTGCGCCGCACCATCTGCACCCATTGCTCGGTCGGCTGCGCGGTGGACGCGGTGGTCGAGAACGGCGTCTGGGTGCGCCAGGAGCCGGTGTTCGACTCTCCCATCAACCTGGGCGCGCACTGCGCCAAGGGAGCCGCGCTGCGCGAACACGGCCATGGCGAGTACCGCCTGCGCTACCCGATGAAGCTGGTCAACGGCAAGTACGAACGCATCAGCTGGGACACGGCGCTCACCGAGATCACCGCCCGCATGCAGGACCTGCGCAAGGCCAGCGGGCCCGACAGCGTGTACTTCGTGGGCTCGTCCAAGCACAACAACGAGCAGGCCTACCTGCTGCGCAAGTTCGTGAGCTTCTGGGGCACCAACAACTGCGACCACCAGGCCCGCATCTGCCACTCCACCACGGTGGCCGGGGTGGCCAACACCTGGGGCTACGGGGCCATGACGAATTCGTACAACGACATGCAGAACAGCAAGGTCGCCATGTACATCGGCTCCAACGCGGCCGAGGCCCACCCGGTGAGCATGCTGCACATGCTGCACGCCAAGGAAACCGGCTGCAAGATGATCGTGGTGGACCCGCGCTTCACGCGCACGGCGGCCAAGGCCGACGAGTACGTGCGCATCCGCTCGGGCACCGACATCCCCTTTCTGTTCGGCCTGCTGTACCACATCTTCAAGAACGGCTGGGAAGACAAGCAGTACATCAACGACCGTGTCTACGGCATGGACAAGGTGCGCGAGGAGATCCTGGCCAAGTGGACGCCCGACAAGGTCGAGGAGGCCTGCGGCGTGAAGGAGGAGCAGGTGTTCAAGGTGGCGAGCCTGCTCAATGCCCACCGCCCCGGCACCGTGGTGTGGTGCATGGGCCAGACCCAGCACACCATCGGCAATGCCATCGTGCGCGCTTCGTGCATCCTGCAGCTGGCGCTGGGCAACGTGGGCAAGACCGGTGGCGGCACCAACATCTTCCGCGGGCACGACAACGTGCAGGGCGCGACCGACGTGGGCCCCAATCCCGACTCGCTGCCCGGCTACTACGGCATTGCCGAAGGCGCCTGGAAGCACTTCGCGGCGGTCTGGGGTGTGGATTTCGAGTGGATCAAGGGCCGCTATGCGAGCCCGGCCATGATGACCAAGTCGGGTCTCACGGTTTCGCGATGGATCGACGGCGTGCTCGAGAAGAATGAACTCATCGACCAGGACTCCAACCTGCGCGGCGTGTTCTTCTGGGGCCATGCGCCCAACTCCCAGACCCGGGGGCTGGAGATGAAGCGCGCCATGGACAAGCTCGACCTGCTGGTGGTGGTCGACCCCTACCCATCGGCCACCGCGGCCATGGCGGCCATGCCCGGCCGGGCCGAAGACCTGAACCCGAACCGTGCGGTCTACCTGCTGCCCGCCGCCACGCAATTCGAAACCAGTGGTTCGTGCACCGCCTCCAACCGCTCGCTGCAATGGCGCGAGAAGGTCATCGAGCCGCTGTGGGAGAGCCGCTCCGACCACATGATCATGTACCAGTTCGCGCAGAAGCTGGGCTTCGACAAGGAACTGGTCAAGAACTACAAGCTGCAGAAGGTGCAGGGCATGGACGAGCCCGTGATCGAGGACATCCTGCGCGAGATCAACCGCAGCGTCTGGACCATCGGCTACACCGGCCAGAGCCCCGAGCGCCTGAAGGCGCACATGAAGAACATGCACCTGTTCGACGTGAAGACCTTGAAGGCCAAGGGCGGCAAGGACAAGGAGACCGGCTACGACTTCACCGGCGACTACTTCGGCCTGCCCTGGCCCTGCTACGGCACGCCCGAGCTCAAGCACCCCGGGTCGTCCAACCTCTATGACAATTCCAAACATGTCATGGATGGCGGCGGGTGCTTTCGCGCCAACTTCGGTGTGGAAAAGGACGGCCAGAACCTGCTGGCGGAAGACGGGTCGTACTCGCTGGGCTCCGACATCACCACAGGCTACCCCGAGTTCGACCACGTGCTGCTCAAGAAGCTGGGCTGGTGGGATGAACTGACCGACGCCGAGAAGAAGGCCGCCGAGGGCAAGAACTGGAAGACCGACCCCACGGGCGCCATCATCCGCGTGACGATGAAGAACCACGGCTGCCACCCCTTCGGCAATGCCAAGGCGCGTGCCGTGGTGTGGAACTTCCCTGACGCCATCCCGCAGCACCGCGAGCCGCTGTACGGTACCCGGCCGGACCTGATGGCCAAGTACCCCACGCACGACGACAAGAAGGCCTTCTGGCGCCTGCCCACGCTCTACAAGAGCGTGCAGGACAAGAACATCGCCGACAAGGTGCACGAGAAGTTCCCGCTGATCCTGACCTCGGGCCGGCTGGTCGAGTACGAAGGCGGCGGCGAAGAAACCCGCTCCAATCCCTGGCTGGCCGAGCTGCAGCAGGAGTCCTTCGTCGAGATCCACCCCAAGACCGCCGGCGAGCGCGGCGTGCGCAACGGCGAGCAGGTGTGGCTCAGTTCGCCCACGGGCGCCCGCATCAACGTGCAGGCCCTGGTGACCGAGCGCGTGGCGCCCGACACCGTGTGGATGCCGTTCCACTTCTCGGGCCGCTGGCAGGGTGCAGACATGCTGGACCACTACCCCAAGGGCGCAGCGCCCATCGTGCGCGGCGAGGCCGTGAACACGGCCACCACCTATGGCTACGACAGCGTGACCATGATGCAGGAAACCAAGACCACGATCTGCAACGTGGAACGGGCATGAACACGCAGCAGCGACCAGGAGACACCCCATGGCACGAATGAAATTCATCTGCGATGCAGAGCGCTGCATCGAATGCAACGGCTGCGTCACCGCCTGCAAGAACGAGCACGAAGTGCCCTGGGGCGTGAACCGCCGCCGCGTGGTCACGCTGAACGACGGCGTGCCGGGCGAAAAGTCCATCTCGGTGGCCTGCATGCATTGCAGTGACGCCCCCTGCATGGCCGTGTGCCCCGTGAACTGCTTTTACCGCACCGACGAAGGCGTGGTGCTGCACGACAAGGACGTCTGCATCGGCTGCGGCTACTGCAGCTATGCCTGCCCGTTCGGTGCTCCCCAGTTCCCCTCGCAGGGCACCTTCGGTGTGCGCGGCAAGATGGACAAGTGCACCTTCTGCGCCGGCGGCCCCGAGGCCCACGGCAGCCAGGACGAGTTCGAGAAGTACGGTCGCAACCGCCTGGCCGAAGGCAAGCTGCCGGCCTGCGCCGAGATGTGCTCCACCAAGGCCCTGCTGGCCGGCGATGGCGACGTGGTGGCAGACATCTTCCGCAACCGCGTGGTGCAGCGCGGCAAGGGGGCCGAGGTCTGGGGCTGGGGCACGGCCTACGGCTCCAAGCAGGCCGGCCAGCCCACCCCGGGAGCCAAGTCATGACCGGGCGCACCGCGCTGATCCTGGGCGCAGCCTGCGGGCTGCTGGCGCTGGCGGCCTGCACCGAGAAGCCGCAGACCGGTGGCGGCGTGCGCATCGATGCGCCGCCCTATGCCGGCACGGGCAGCCAGTTCACGCAGCCCGGCTGGAAGGCCGGCGACAAGACCGGCTGGGAGCAGCAGCTCAAGGCGCGCCAGCAGTACGGCCAGAACGAATACACCCGCACCACCCGCTAGAGCGAGGCCTGCCATGAAAACCATCCTGTGCAGCATGGCCCTGTGTGCCGGACTGGCCTGGGGCACCGCGGCAGCCCAGGCGCCGGCCAGCACCGATGCGGCGGCGCCGGTGGCCTCCGCAGCCGCCCCGGCCAGCCCGGCAGCGGCGCTTGCGGTCGGTGGCATCCAGGGCCAGAACATCTTCCAGGTCAAGCCCGATGCCAGCGAGGAGCCGGGCTACGCCAAGCAGACCAATGGCGAGCGCGCCAAGGTGCAGCCGGGCAACAACGCGCCGATGTGGCGCCAGGTGGGCGAGGGCGTCACGGGCTACAGCAGCCTGCCCAAGAGCCAGGCGCCCGAGGCCGGCAACCTGATACAGCCCTTCGTGCAGTACCCGGGCTCGCGCGTGACCAACGCGGGCGAGGCCTGGCGCCAGGTGCGCAACCAGTGGATCATCCCCTATGGCGGTTCGCTGCTGCTCATCGTGGCGGGGGCCATCGCGCTGTTCTACTGGCGCAAGGGCACCATGCACCTGCATGGCGCCGAGACGGGCCGCAAGATCGAGCGCTTCACGCCGTTCGAGCGCTCCGCCCACTGGGCCAACGCGATCGCCTTCGTGGCGCTGGCCATCTCGGGCCTGGTGATGGCCTTCGGCAAGTTCTTCCTGCTGCCCATTCTGGGCGGCACCCTGTTCGGCTGGCTGGCCTATGCCCTCAAGAACCTGCACAACTTTGCCGGCCCGCTGTTCGCGGTGTCGCTGGTCATCGTGTTCCTCACCTTCGTCAAGGACAACTTCCCGCGCCGCGGCGACCTCACCTGGCTGCTCAAGGGCGGCGGCATGCTCTCGGGCACCGAGGTGCCATCGCACCGCTTCAATGCCGGCGAGAAGCTGATCTTCTGGGGCGGGGTGCTGTTCCTGGGCGCCATCGTCGTGGCCTCGGGCCTGGTGCTGGACAAGCTCATCCCCGGGCTCATCTACGAGCGCGGCACCATGCAGATCGCGCACATGGTCCATGCCGTCGCCACGGTGGTGATGATGGTGATGTTCATGGGCCACATCTACCTGGGCACCATCGGCATGCAGGGCGCCTACAAGGCCATGAAGACCGGCTATGTGGACGAAACCTGGGCCAGGGAGCACCACCAGCTCTGGTACGAGGACATCAAGGCCGGCAAGATCCCATCTCAACGCAGTAGCAGCAGCGCAGAGCCCGCGGGCGAGGCCGCTGCCGCCAAGCCCCTCCAGGCATGAGGCCCACCATGACGATGCACCCCTTCCTTCGCCCATCGCTGCTGGCCCTGTGCGCCGCCTGCGCCTGCAGTGCCGCGCTGGCCAAGTTGCCGCCGCCCCCGCCCGAGGCAGCCGCCAAGGCGGCCGAAGCCGCTGCCAAGGCCGCCTGGGCCGGCAAGGTCGACAACTACAAGCTGTGCCAGTCGCAGGACCGGGTCGCGGCGCACTACCGCAAGACCAACACCTCGGCCAAGCCTGCTGCCGCTGCGGGAGCCGCCTGTGCGGACCCCGGCCCCTTCGCCTACACGCCACCCGAGGCCAAGCCCATCGAGGCGGCGGGGGCGCACTCGCCACCGGGCACGGCCAGCAGCCCGCCCAGCACGCAGACACCCTCTGCCGCCGCCTCGGCGCCCAAGTCCTGAGTACGGCCCGGCGCTGGCTGCCATTCCTCCACTGCGCCCTGCGGCGATGGGGTACGCTGTCCCCATGAGCACGCCTTTGTCCGACCCCGCGATCCCCCGCCTGCCGCGGCTGACCCAGGCGCGTGCACCGCTGACCCACCGCGTCGAGGTGGTCAACGAGCATGGTGAGCGCGAAGAGCTGTCCATTCCCGCCGAGCGGCCGCTGACCGTGTATGTGGACAACCGCGAGCTCGTCACGCTGATGACCCTGGGCGCGCACCCCGAGCTGCTGGTGCTGGGCTACCTGCGCAACCAGCGCCTGGTGGAGTCGGTGCAGGACATCGAGTCGATCACGGTAGATTGGGAGGTCAACGCCGCCGCCGTGCGCACGCGCAACGGCATCGCGCGCATCGAGGAGCGCACGGCCAGCAAGGTGGTCACCACCGGCTGTGGCCAGGGCAGCGTGTTCGGCGGCCTGATGGACGAGGTGGACCGCATCGTGCTGCCCGAGGCGCGGCTCACGCAGGGCCAGCTGTATGGCATCGTCAACGCCATCCGCCTCAAGGAGAGCACCTACAAGTCGGCCGGCTCGGTGCATGGCTGCGCGCTGTTCCAGGGCGAGCAGCTGCTGGTCTTCGTCGAGGACGTGGGCCGCCACAACGCCATCGACACGATCGCGGGGTGGATGTGGATGGCGGCCGGGCACGCGGCACCGATGGGCGGCGCCGACAAGGTGTTCTACACCACGGGCCGGCTGACCAGCGAGATGGTCATCAAGTCCGCCCAGATGGGCGTGCCCATCGTGGTCTCGCGCAGCGGCATGACGCAGATGGGGCACGCCGTGGCCGAGCAACTGGGCCTGTGCGCCATCGGCCGCGCCACCAACCGGCGCTTCGTCTGCTACAGCGGCGTGCAGCGGCTGGTGCTGCAGCCGGAACTGGCGCAGTCCCCGGCGGTGGTCCCCGGCGCGCAAGCCAGCCGGATGGAGCCGGACACCGCATCCTGACATCGGGCGGCCCCGCGCCAATGGCATGATTGGGCACCATGCGACACCAGAAACCCATCCATGCGTGGGCCGACACCCTGCCCAGCCAGTTTGGCCCCTATGACCCCGACGAGATGCCGGGCGTGCATGACATTCCCGTGCCCGACGGGCATGGCGAGGCCGTTGCGCCCACCACCCCAGCGCCGCTGCCGGCCGAGGCGGTGGGCCCGCCACGCCTGTCGCTGGGTCGCTGGCTGCTCGAAGGGCTGCGTGCGGCCGTGCTGCGGGTGCCGCGCACCGGCGCTGCCGTGCCCACGCCCCTGCAGCTGATCGTGCTGGTGCTGCTGTGCAGCGGGGTGCTGCTGGCGCTGGAGCGCCTGCACGTGGCGGGCCCGGCCAGCTTCAACCTGCGCGGCTGGCTGCTGTCGTGGTGGTCGCTGCCTTTGCTCGCCTGGTGCGTCTGGTGGGCCATCTCGGCATCCCGGCACGAGGGCAGGCCGGCACAGGTGACCGGGGGCCTGGCGGCCTGGCTGGCGCTCACGAGCGTGGCCGTCCTGCCGTCTTCGGTCGCTGCCTATTCGCTGATGGCGCTTGGAGCGCACCAGCCCCAGCGCTGGTCTTCGGGCCACTGGCCCACCGTGTTCTGGGCCATCTACGCCGCCACGGTCGTGTGGATGGTGGTGGCCGACGTCGGCGTGCTGTCGCGCTTCGTGCGTTCGCGTGTGCGCACGGCCCTGTACGGGCTGGTTTTGGTCGGGGTGGTCGCCGTGGGCATGCTCTACGCTTCCAGCCAGTCGTGGCTGCCGGACCCTGATCGCGCTGACGGCGATACCCCGGCACCTGCGCCCCTGCACCTGTCGCAATCGCTGTTCGAATCCCAGCAAGACCTGATGCAGCAGCAGACCGAGGCCCTGGTGGCCGAACGCCCCGGGGTCACCGATGTGTATGCCCTGGTGTTCGCGCCGTATGCCCGCGAGAACGTGTTCCGCCGCGAGAGCACCATGGTCAGCCAGGTGCTGCAGGAGCGTTTCGATGCCCAGGGCCGGGTGCTGCACCTGCTCAACCATGCCGAAACCGCCGACACCCATGTCTGGGCCACGCCCGAGAACCTGGCGCGTGCCGTGAACGCGCTGGCCGGGCGCATGGACAAGGACAACGACGTGCTCGTGGTCTACATGACCTCGCACGGCGCCCAGAACCACAAGCTCGCCGCCTCGCACTGGCCACTGGAGGTGCCTCCCATCAGCCCCGAGATGCTGCGCGAGGCGCTGGACACGGCCGGTATCCGCCACCGCGTGATCGCGATCTCGGCCTGCTACTCGGGTGGCTGGATCGACACCCTGGCCACGCCTTCCACGCTGATCATGACAGCGGCCGATGCGACCCACACCTCCTACGGTTGCGGCGCCCTGTCGGAGCTGACCTTCTTCGGCCGGGCCGTGTTCGACGAACAGCTGCGCAGCACGCATTCCTTCGAGGAGGCGTTCAAGAAGGCCGTGCCGCTGATCCAGCAGCGCGAAGTCGAGGCCGGCAAGAGCGACGGCTTCTCGAACCCGCAGATCCGCGTGGGTGCCGAGATCACCCCGGTGCTCAAGGGCCTGGAAGAGCGCCTGAACGCCGCGCCCCGCTGAGCCGATGGCCCCGAAAGGGCCTGCGCGCCGGCTGGAAATGTTTCATTGCCGTGGATTGGCGGCCTTTTGCGCTAATGTCACGCCCATGAACCTTTCTTTTATCCGCCTGGGCTGGCGCACCCTGCTGCGCGACCTGCGCGCGGGCGAGCTGCGCCTCCTGGTCGTGGCCGTGACATTGGCCGTCGCCGCACTCACCTCCGTGGGCTTCTTTGCCGACCGCCTGCAGGGCGGCCTGCAGCGCGATGCCCTGCAGCTCCTGGGCGGCGACGCCGTGGTGGCCAGCGACAACCCCACGCCGGCGGTCTTCGCCGAGCGTGCCAAGGCCCTGGGCCTGCAGAGCGTGACGACCATGGGTTTCCCCACCATGGGCCGCGCCAGCGACGACAAGGGCGGTGCCAGCAAGCTCGTGGCCCTCAAAAGCGTGCAGCCCGGCTATCCGCTGCGCGGAACCCTCACCGTGGCCGTCGGCCCGGGTGCAGCCGAGCAGACCACGCGCGATATCCCGGCGCGCGGCGAGGTCTGGGTGGACGCACCGCTGCTCGAATCGCTGGGCCTGGCCATGGGCGACATGCTGCTGCTGGGCGACGCGCAGCTGCGCATCACGCGCATCATCGTCATCGAGCCCGACCGGGGCGCCGGCTTCATGAGCTTTGCGCCGCGCGTCATGCTCAACGAGGCCGACGTGCCCGCCACCGGCCTGGTGCAGCCCGCCAGCCGGCTGACCTACCGGTTCGCCGTCTCCGGCCCGACCGCCGCCGTCAAGACCTTCAGCCAGTGGGCCGCGGACGAGGCCAAGAAGCCCGAGCAGCATGGTGTGCGCGTCGAGTCGCTGGAAAGCGGCCGCCCCGAGATGCGCCAGACGCTGGACCGGGCGCAGAAATTCCTGAGCCTGGTGGCGCTGCTGGCCGCGCTGCTGTCGGCCGTGGCCGTGGCGCTGGCCGCGCGCGGCTTTGCTGCCGACCACCTCGACGCCTCGGCCATGCTGCGCGTGCTGGGGCAGAGCCAGCGCACCATCGCCGGTGCCTACACCACCGAATTCGCGCTGATCGGCCTGTTCGCCAGCGCCCTGGGCGTGGCCGTGGGCTACCTGGTGCACTATGTCTTCGTGCTGCTGCTGGCGGGCCTGGTGGAGTCGGCCTTGCCCGCCGCCAGCCTGTGGCCCGTGGCCTTCGGGCTGGGCATGGGGCTCACGCTGCTGTTCGCCTTCGGCCTGCCGCCGGTGCTTCAGCTGGCCCAGGTGCCGCCGCTGCGCGTGATCCGGCGCGACGTGGGCGGGCTCAAGCCCGCCTCCATGGCCGTGCTGGGCGTGGGCGTGGCCGGCTTTGCGGCCCTGCTGCTGGCCGTGAGCAGCGACATCAAGCTGGGCCTGATCGCCGTGGGCGGTTTTGCCGGTGCCGTGGCGCTGTTCGCGGGCCTGAGCTGGGTGGCCGTGAAGCTGCTGCGCCGCAGCGTCAACGAGGCCACGGCGCCGCGCTGGCTGGTGCTGGCCACGCGGCAGATCTCCGCGCGCCCGGCCTATGCCGTGGTGCAGGTCAGCAGCCTGGCCGTGGGCCTGCTGGCGCTGGTGCTGCTGGTGCTGCTGCGCACCGACCTCATCAGCAGCTGGCGGCAGGCCACGCCGCCCGATGCGCCCAACCGCTTCGTGATCAATGTCATGCCCGAGCAGTCCGATGCCTTCCAGCAGAGCCTCAAGGATGGCGGCGTGAAACGCTACGACTGGTACCCCATGATCCGCGGCCGCCTGCTGGCGGTGAACGGCAAGGCCGTGGGCCCGGCCGATTACACCGACGACCGCGCCAAGCGCCTGGTGGACCGCGAGTTCAACCTCTCCACCGCCGTGCAGCAGCCGCCCCACAACCAGATCGTGGCCGGCAAATGGACCGAGAACGAGCAGGGCACCATCAGCGTGGAAGAGGGCATTGCCGAAACCCTGGGCCTGAAGATGGGCGACACGCTGCAGTTCGACATCGGCGGCGTGCAGAACGAGGCGCGCATCACCAGCCTGCGCAAGGTGGACTGGGGTTCCATGCGCGCCAACTTCTTCGTGATGTACCCGGTGGAGCACCTCGAAGGCGTGGCCGTGACCTACCTGGCGGCCTACCGCGCACCCGACAAGGCCGGCTTCGACAACGCGCTGGTGCGCCAGTTCCCCAACATCACCAATGTGGACATGGGCGCCACCATCACCCAGGTGCAGCGCGTGCTGGACCAGGTGATCCGAGCGGTGGAGTTCCTGTTCGCCTTCACCCTGGCCGCCGGCCTGGTGGTGTTGTTCGCGGCCGTCACCGCCACGCGCGAGGAGCGGGCGCGCGAGTTCGCCATCATGCGCGCCGTGGGGGCGCGCGCCAGCCTGCTGCGCCAGGTGCAGCGCGCCGAGCTCATGGGCGTGGGCTTGCTCGCGGGCTTCCTGGCCAGCACGGTGGCCGTGGTCGTGGGCTGGGCGCTGGCGCGCTTCGTGTTCGACTTCACCTGGACGGCATCGCCGTGGGTGCCGCTGGCCGGCGCGCTGGCTGGCGCCGTGCTGGCGCTGGCCGCAGGCTGGTGGGGGTTGCGCGACGTGCTGCGCCGCCCGGTGGTGGAGACCTTGCGCCGCGCTTCAGAGTAGGGGCCTACGCCGCTTTGGCAAAGGGCGTGCGGATGTCCGAGAGGAACTGCTGCGCGCGCGGGTGCTGTGGGCGGTTGAAGAACTCCCCCGGGGTGGCGCGCTCCAGCACGCGGCCCTCGTCCATGAAGAGCACGCGGTCGGCCACCTCGCGGGCAAAGCCCATCTCATGCGTCACGCATACCATGGTCATGCCATCGCGCGCCAGGTCGCGCATGACCACCAGCACCTCGCCCACCATCTCGGGGTCCAGGGCGCTCGTGGGCTCGTCGAACAGCATCAGTGGCGGCTCCATGGCCAGGGCGCGGGCGATCGCCACACGCTGCTGCTGGCCGCCCGAGAGCTCGCTGGGCCAGGCATGGGCCTTGTGCGCCAGGCCCACGCGCTCGAGCAGGGCCAGGGCGCGCTGCTCGGCCTGCGGGCGCGACAGTCCGCGCAGCTGGATCGGCGCCAGCGTGCAGTTGCCCAGCACCGACAGGTGCGGAAACAGGTTGAACTGCTGGAACACGAAGCCGATCCGCGAGCGCAGCGTGTTCACGTCCACCCCTGGTCCGTAGATGTGGTGCCCGTCGATCAGGATGCGCCCGCCCTGGATGGGTTCGAGCCGGTTGAGCGTGCGGATCAGGGTGGATTTGCCCGAGCCCGAGGGCCCGCAGACCACCACCACCTCGCCCTGCTCGATGGTTTCGGTCACGTCCACCAGGGCGTGGTAGCTGCCGTACCACTTGTTGACGTCGTGCAGTTCGATCATGTTGCGATTGGCTTGGTGGAGGAGGGGGACGATGGGGCGCGCCGTGCCAGCCGGCGCTCCAGCCCATAGGCCAGGCGCGACAGGCCGAAGCACAGCACGAAGTAGGTGAAGGCCAGGATGCCGAAGACCTCGGCAGGCCGGATGAAGACCTGGCTGTTGATCTGGGTGGCGATGAAGGACACCTCCGTGAGGCCGATGATGTAGCCCAGCGAAGTCTCCTTGATGGTCGAGACGAACTGGTTCACCAGCGAGGGAAGCATGCTGCGCAGCGCCTGCGGCAGCACCACCAGGCGCATGGCGCGGGGGGACGAGAGGCCCAGGGCGCGGGCGCACTCCATCTGCCCGCGCGGCACGCCGAGGATGCCTGCGCGCACGATCTCGGCCAGGTAGGCCGCGTTGAAGATGACGAGGGCCAGCAGCATGGTGGTGAACTGGCCGGTCTTCACCCCGGTCACGCTGGGCAGGAAGAAATAGGCCCAGAAGATCACCATCAGCAGGGGCGTGCCGCGCACCACGAAGACGATGCCCGTGATGGGCCAGCGGACCCAGCGCCAGGGGCTCACGCGCGCCAGGCCGAAGAGCACGCCCAGCGGCAGCGCCAGCAGCAGGGCGCCCGCGGCCAGCAGCAGCGTGAGCGCCAGGCCGCCCAGCGGGCCGTTGGGGTATTGGCCGACCAGGAAGTACAGCCAGTAGGTATCAATCAGCTCCAGCATGCATGCCTATCCATTGTTCGCTGCGCTGCGCGATGCCTGCGGCGCATAAAGTTGGCGCTGCCAAGGCCAGTGTCCCGTGCAAGGGCCGCAAAGCCGCATATGCGGCGCTTCGCTTGCGTGCACAGGGGGGCATCCCCCTCCCGACTCGCGCAGCGAGACGAGAGAGGGGCTGAGGGCCGCGGCCCCAAGCCTGCCTGCGCAGGCTTGGACGTACCCGAAGGGCGGCCGCCTCTGGCGGACGCAAGGAGGCGCGAAGCGACTCAGGGGGTGTTTCATCAGATCGTCCGCACGGGGTAGCGGTGGTGGTACCAGCTGGCCAGCCCCGAGATCAGCAGCGACACCGTGAGGTAGGCGGCACTGGCGAAGGCAAAGGCCTCGATGCTGCGGAAGGTGGCGCTTTCCACCTTGGCCGCCTGGTACATCAGCTCGGCCACGCCGATCACGGTGGCGATGGAGGTGTTCTTCCAAAGGTTGAGCGCCTGCGAGATCAGTGGCGGCACGGTCACGCGCAGCGCCTGCGGCAGCACCACGCGGCGCATGGTGGCCAGAAAGCCGAAACCCAGGGCCCGGCCCGCCTCCATCTGCACCGTGGGTACCGCGCGGATGCCGCTGCGGATGTCCTCGGCCATGAAGGCTGCGGTGTAGAGAGACAGGGCCACGATGGCGGCCGCGGCCTCGGCATGGCCGCTGTCGTAGAGCCACTGTTTGGCCGCCTCGGGCAGCAGCTCGGGCGCGCCGAAGTACCAGAACAGCATGTGGGCCAGCAGCGGCACGTTGCGGATGCCTTCGACGAAGGAAAAGCCCGCCCAGCGCAAGGGGGCCACCGGCGCCAGGCGCAGCAGTGCCACGACGAGTGCGATCGGCAACGCCAGCAGCAGCGCGGCGGCCAGCAACTGCAGCGACAGCAGCAGGCCCCCCACCATCATGAGGTGGTACTGGCCGCTCAGCAGCAGGGAATAGTCAAACAGGGGCATGCATGCCAGTCATTCAGAAAGCGGCACGCGGCAGGCGTGCGCGGCGGCATGCCGCCGGGGTGTACGGCCAGGAGGCGTAAGGCGTGCACCAATGGCACGCGCGCCGCTCCCGTCCCACCCGTCGACCACGCCGCCGTGGGTTCATCCGTCCATCAACCGTCGATCTTGTCCGACTCGAACTTGAAGGGGCGGGTGGTGA
>JAZKEE010000087.1:0-53474 GCA_040387235.1 Pseudomonadota bacterium | reverse complement strand
TGTTGCCCATCGAGGGACTCCTCAAAAACACATGGATAAAGCGATGGAGTCCCGATACCGCAGCCAGCTAATCTCAATGACGCTCTCAGCGCGAAACTGACGGATCACCGCAAACTTGAGACGGGCAAGGCCCGCCAAGCCATTATGCGCCACAAATTTCCCAAAAAAGCAAGCCTCATGGTCTGGCGGGTTGCGGTGTGGTGGCATGGTGACAAATGCCACGGCGCTGCAGGAAACGCGTGCCCGAAGGCCCCGCGCGGGCATGAAAAAAGGAGCCCGAAGGCTCCTTGTTTTTGTCGTCAGCAGGCCAAGCCCGCCGGGACAGGTATGCGCTGCTTAGTAGCTGCTACGGCCACCGCCGTAACCACCACCGCCGCCGCCACCGCTACGGCCGCCACCGCCGCCGTAACCGCCGCCGCCGCCACCACCGTAGCCGCCGCCACCACCGCCGCCGCCACCGAAGCCACCGCTACGGGGAGCGCGGGGCTCCATGGGACGGGCTTCGTTGACCACGAGGTCACGGCCGCCAAAGTTTTGGCCATGCACGCCTTGGATGGCGGCTTGTGCTTCGGCATCGCTGCCCATTTCGACAAAGCCGAAACCCTTGGAACGACCGGTGTCGCGCTCCATCATGACCTTGGCGCTGCCAACCGAGCCGTACTGGCTGAAGGTTTGCTGCAGGTCTTCGTCGCGGAAGCTATAGGGCAGGTTGCCCACGTAAAGTTTGTTGCCCATGAAAGGACTCCTGAAAAAACATGAAAACGCGATGGAGCCCGACGCAATCAACAAACCTGTGACGACTTCAAAGACGCGAAACTGACCATTCACCGCTAACCATCTGCCTTGCTGCTGGGCAGAAAGGCGAAGTCATTATCAATCACTTTATGTGGCTTGTGGGTTTTTATTTCAGCAAGGGCAAACCCGGACTGCCTTTGATCAACCAAGGGCAGCGTCGGGTTTATCCCTAGGCCTGCCAACATTCGCATACAATTACGGCGTCTTTGGGGAGTAGCCCGTCCGTCGCGCATGCGCCGGGGGCATGCGTCAACACACTTGGGTTCCTTGAAACCTATGGCGCATGCGGCTTTTTAGCTGGGCGAGACCATTGACTGCATGCCGATCCAATGGCCGGAGTCGGGGTGCAGTCAATGTGCGTCTCATAACAATCCGGCCGGATTGACCCCACTCCATGGAAGCCTTCTTCGTTTCGACCGCCATCGTCGCCCTTGCCGAGATGGGCGACAAGACCCAATTGCTTGCGCTGGTACTTGCAGCGCGCTTCAGAAAACCCTGGCCCATCGTCCTCGGGATCCTGGTCGCCACGCTGGCCAACCATGGCCTGGCCGGCGCCGTGGGCGCCTGGGTGACGACCTTGATCGGTCCGCAGATGCTGCGCTGGATCCTGGGTGCCTCGTTCATCGCCATGGCCATCTGGATGCTGATCCCCGACAAGCTCGACGAGGACGAAGCCGCAGGCGCGCCGCGCTGGGGTGTCTTCGGCACCACGCTGATCGCCTTCTTCCTGGCCGAGATGGGCGACAAGACCCAGATCGCCACCGTGATGCTGGCCGCCCAGTACAACGCCTACCTGTGGGTGGTGGCGGGCACCACGCTGGGGATGATGCTGGCCAACGCCCCTGTGGTCTGGCTGGGCGAGCGCATCACGCGGCGCGTGCCCATCCGCGCCGTGCACCTAGTGTCGGCAGGCATCTTCCTGGTGCTCGGCGCCATCGCGCTGTTTGCTCCGCTGGTGAACTGACCCCCCCTGAGTCGCTTCGCGCCTTCCCTCTGGGGGGACGCCACCCAGCGGCCCAGCAAAGCCCGCGCCACGGTGGCACTGGCCTGAGACATGCCAGTTCGCAGATCGAGGCCGAATGCTGCCTGAAGCGGTACGGATGCGGCCAGCGCCCGGCTTTGGTATAGTGGATCCTGCGCCGATTTGCCATAGCTTGCGGGCGCTTTATAAATTCTGCTAAAGACCCGACCGACACCCAAACCCCGGCCTCGTTTTTAGCGATGCCGGGTTTTTTTATGTCGTTCATTGCCACACCCCAGTCCATGCATTTCGAGGAGGTGCTGCCGCTGCAGAGCGGCGCATCCATCCGCGACTACGTGCTGGCCTACGAGACCTACGGCACGCTCAACGCCGAGCGCTCCAACGCCGTGCTGGTCTGCCATGCCCTCAATGCCTCGCACCATGTGGCCGGCGTCTACGAAGGCCAGCCGCGCAGCGAGGGCTGGTGGGACAACATGATCGGCCCAGGCAAGCCGGTGGACACCAACCGCTTCTTCGTGATCGGGGTGAACAACCTGGGCTCGTGCTTCGGCTCCACCGGTCCCATGCACACGCACCCCGACACGGGCGAGATCTACGGCGCCGATTTCCCGGTGGTCACGGTGGAAGACTGGGTGAACGCCCAGGCCCGCCTGCTCGATCGCCTGGGCATTACCCAACTGGCCGCCGTGCTGGGCGGCAGCCTGGGCGGCATGCAGGCCCTGGGCTGGACGCTGCAGCACCCCGAGCGCATGCGCCACGCGGTGGTGGTGGCCAGCGCCCCCAACCTCACGGCCGAGAACATCGCCTTCAACGAGGTGGCGCGCCGGGCCATCGTCACCGACCCGGACTTCCACGGCGGCCACTTCTACCGCCATGGCGTGATCCCCCAGCGTGGCCTGCGCATCGCCCGCATGATCGGCCACATCACCTACCTCAGCGACGACGTGATGAACGAGAAGTTCGGGCGCCAGCTGCGCGAAGGCCTCACGCCCAAATATTCCACGCAGGACATCGAGTTCCAGATCGAGAGCTACTTGCGCTACCAGGGCGACAAGTTCAGCGAGTATTTCGACGCCAACACCTACCTGCTGATCACGCGCGCGCTCGACTATTTCGACCCGGCGCTGCAGTACGGCGGCAGCCTCACGCAGGCGCTGGCCCGCGCCACGGCGAAGTTCCTGCTCATCAGCTTCACCACCGACTGGCGCTTTTCGCCCCAGCGCAGCCGCGAGATCGTCAAGGCCCTGCTCGACAACCGCCGCCGCGTGAGCTACGCCGAGATCGATGCGCCGCACGGGCACGACGCCTTCCTGCTCGACGATCCCCGCTACATGGACACCATGCGCTCTTATTTCGACAGCATCGCCCAGGAGCACCACGCATGACCGAGAAAGCCACGATGGAGGCGCTGGCGCGCCTGGTACCCCCGGGCTCGCGGGTGCTCGACCTGGGTTGCGGCGACGGCGCCATGCTGTCCTACCTGCAGCGCGAGCGCGGCTGCAGCGGCTACGGCATCGAGATCGCGGACGCCAACGTGCTGGCCTGCGTGCGCCGCGGGGTGGACGTGATCCAGCTCAACCTGGACGAAGGCCTGGCCATGTTCGGCGACAACAGCTTCGATGTGGTGCTGCAGATCGACACACTGCAGCACCTGCGCAATGCCGAGGTGATGCTGCGCGAGACGGCCCGGGTGGGCCGCACCGGCATCGTCGCCTTCCCCAACTTCGCGCACTGGCCCAACCGCCTGTCCATCCTGCGCGGGCGCATGCCGGTGACCCGGCGCCTGCCCTACCAGTGGTATGACACGCCCAACATCCGCGTGGGCACCTACAAGGATTTCGAGGTGCTGGCGCACAAGAACGAGCTGCGCGTGCTCGAGTCCTTCGGCCTCCAGGACGGCAGGGAAGTGCGCTTTCTGCCCAACGTGATGGCCGGCACGGCGGTGTTCCACTTCGAGCACGCCTGAGCGTTTGCAGGCGTGCGCCATGCGCACGTCACGCAACCGGTTTATGGTGGAAGGTGGGAGATAACCGTCCCGGAGAACACCATGCGCCTTCTGCCCCTGAAATCCGCTCTTGCCGCCGCCATCCTTTCCACTCTGACCCTGGGCGCCGCCGCCCAGCAGGCCTGGCCGCCCACCCCCACGGTGATCGCGCACCGCGGCGCCTCGGCGCTGCGCCCCGAGCACACGCTGGCGGCCTACCAGAAGGCCATCGACGACGGCGCCGACATCATCGAGCCGGACCTGGTGATCACCAAGGACGGCGTGCTGGTGGCCCGGCACGAGAACGCCATCGCCATCCTCAACGCCGACGGCTCCGTGAAGGAAGCCACCACCGACGTGGTGGACCGCCCCGAGTTCGCGGCGCGCAAGGCCACGCGCAGCATCGACGGCCAGGCCATCACCGGCTGGTTCACCGAAGACTTCACCCTGGCCGAGCTCAAGACCCTGCGCGCCCGCGAGCGCATACCGGCGCAGCGCCCGGCCAACGTGGCCTACAACGGCCAGTTCGAGATCCCCACGCTGCAGGAGGTGATCGACCTGGCCCGGGCCCAGAGTGCGAAGACCGGCCGCACCATCGGCATCTACCCCGAGACCAAGCATCCGACCTACTTCCAGTCCATCGGCCAACCGCTGGAAGCCCCTTTGCTCGCCGTACTGGAGAAGAACGGCTGGAACCACAATGAGGCACCGGTGTTCGTGCAGTCCTTCGAGGTGACCAACCTGCAGGCACTCCGCAAGCTGAGCACGGTGCGCCTGGTGCAGTTGGTCGCACCCTCGGGCCGGCCCTACGACTTCGTGGCCCAGGGCGCTGCCAACACGCGCAGCTATGCCGACCTGGTCACGGCCGAGGGGCTCAAGCAGGTTGCGACCTACGCCAACGCCGTCGGCCCCTTCAAGACCTTGGTGGTGCCTGTGAAGGACGGTGTACTCGGCGAGCCCACCGCGCTCGTAGCCAACGCCCGCGCGGCCGGCCTGGCGGTGCACATCTGGACCCTGCGGCCCGAGAACAGCTTTTTGCCCACCAGCCTGCGCAAGGCCCCGGCCAGCGATGCCACGGCGCGCGGCGACAGCATCGCCGAAATCACGGCCTACCTGCGCGCGGGGGTGGACGGCTTCTTCACCGACGACTCGGCCGTGGGCCGCGCCGCCGTGCAGGCGTTCGGCAAGAAGTAGTCAGGAGGCCGTCGCCGCAGCCGGTACGCGGCCGCCATGCCGCGCGCCCAGCGCACGCGCCTGCGCCACCCAGGTGCCCAGGCGCTTCGCGTCGGCCGTGTGCACCGGGCCGAAGCTGTGCACCTTCACCGGCCGGATGCCGCAGAACTCCAGGATGGCCTTCTTCATCTGCTGGTGGCCCGGCATGCGCGTCACCCAGCGGAAGTACCAGGGCGGCGAATCCATGGCCACCAGCAGCTCGGCCGAGCGGCCGGCCAGCAGCCGGTCCCACAGCGAGGACCCCTGGCGGTACTTGAAGGCATAGCCGGGCAGCAGGACCCGGTCGATGAAGCCCTTCATCAGCGCCGGCATGGCGCCCCACCAGATGGGGTAGACCCAGACCAGGTGCTCGGCCCAGGTGATGTCGGCCTGCGCGGCCAGCAAGTCGGGCTCCAGCGGCTGTTCGCCATGGTGGCCGGCGTGCAGCAGGGGATCGAAGTGCAGGGTGGACAGGTCCAGCCGCCGCACCTCGGCGCCAGCGGCCTGCGCGCCCTCGGCATAGGCGGTCGCCATGCCTGCGCACAGGCTGTTCAGGGCAGGGTGGCCAAGGATGACCAGGATGCGTTGCGCCACGAGAACTCCCGAAAAGTGGTTGAGTTCCCCATGCTCACCTTGCCCCACGGGGCAGAGTCAAGCAGCGGGATCAAGCTTTCCGGCAAAAGAAACGGCGTCAGGCAGTGGCGTGGCCCACGGGGACCAACTGGCGCAATGGGCCCATGGGCGCATCCGGTGCAGCGCAGGCCTGCGGCGTGGCGGGGGCCGCCATGGCATCGCAGGCGTACAGCTCGGCCTCCAGTGCGGCCAGTTGTCCGTCGAGCACCGCCAGGCGCGCTTGCTCCTGCGCCAGCGCCGCGCGCCGCTGTGCCAGCAGACCGGCCATGCGCGCCCAGCCATCACTGCTGTGCAGATCAGGCAGCCCATCGAGCTGCGCCAGACTGAACCCCAGGCCCTGGGCCTGGCGGATCAGCTGCACGCGCGCCACGTCGGCCTCGCCGTAGTGGCGGTAGCTGCCGTCGCGCGCCACCTTGCCCAGCAGTCCGCGAACCTCGTACAGGCGGATGGCCTTGGGCGTGGTGCCCGTGCGTTGGGCGAGTTCTCCGATGCGCATGGGGCGGTTCCTGAAGGGGGGTGGGCGGTGGAGGGGATGGCTCCACCGCAAAATAGTAGCCTACGCACGTCCTGGCCTTCCACCTTTTGCCTACCACCATGCCCCAGTTCGCCGCCAACCTGAGCCTGATGTACACCGAGCTGCCGTTCCTCGCGCGCTTTGCCGCCGCCGCGCGCGATGGCTTTGCCGCGGTGGAATGCCAGTTCCCCTATGCCTTCGCCGCGGCCGAGCTGGCGGCGCGGCTGGCCGACAACGGCCTGGCGATGGTGCTGTTCAACGCCCCGCCCAGCGGCACCGACCGCGCCAGCATGGCCACGGCCTGGGAGCGGCAGGCGCGCGGCACCGCCGCGCTGCCAGGGCGCGAGGCCGAGTTCCGCCGCGGAGTGCAGGAGGCGCTGGAGTATGCCGACGCCCTGGGTTGCCCGCGCATCCACGTGCTCTCGGGCATGGTGCCGGCCGGGGTGGAGCGTGAGTCGCTCAAGGGCCTGTGCGTGGACAACCTGCGCTGGGCGGCGGCCGTGGCGGCGCAGAGCGGGCGCGAGATCCTGATCGAGCCCATCAACCTGCGCGACCTGCCACGCTACTTCCTGAACCGCCAGGACCATGCCCATGAGCTGCTCGACGCGGCGCAGATGGACAACCTCAAGGTGCAGATGGACCTGTACCACTGCCAGATCGTGGAGGGCGACGTGGCCAGCAAGCTGCGCCGCTACCTGCCCACGGGCCGGGTGTCGCATCTGCAGGTGGCGGGCGTGCCCGAGCGCCAGGAACCAGACCGGGGCGAGCTCCACTACCCCTATCTGTTCGACCTGATCGACAGCCTGGGCTATGCCGGCTGGGTGGGCTGCGAGTACCGCCCGGCCGCCGGCACCTCCGAAGGCCTTGGATGGCTGGAGCGGACGCAATCGGGCCACTGACGCCCGGCTGAGCGGGTGCGGTACGCAGCTCTGCGTAAGGGAATGCGTGAATAAATGTAACAGTCACTCGGGCTTAGAGTGAATGCAGACCGGCACAGCCGGCAGCAGTGCGCATTCACTTCCAGGAGACAAGCCCCGTGTCAGCCCCCCTTGCCAACAACCGTTCCGTCGCGCGCCAGGTCACGCTCATGGCCATTGCCCTGGTGGCACTGGTCATGGTGCTCGTCGGCCTGGCCATCGCCGTGCTGACCGAGCGCAACACCCGCTCACAGCTGATCTCCAGCGTGGGCGATACGGTGCAGAGCGTGGCCCAGTCGCTGGACGCGGCCGACAACACCAACCGCGAGCTGGTGCAACTGACCATGAAGGGCTTTCAGCGCTACTTCGACGCGGCCATGCACCTGGACGATGCCACGGGCGAGTTGCGCAGCTACGGCGCGCTGGTCAATGAAGACTATGGTTCGGTGGACAAGTTCGCCAACGAAACCGGGGGCATCGCCACCGTGTTCGCCCGCAAGGGCGAGGATTTCATGCGCATCACCACCTCGGTGAAGAACGACAAGGGCGAGCGCCAGCAGGGCACCCCGCTGGCGCGCACCGACCCGGCCTATGCCGCCGTGAGCAAGGGTGAGCCCTACACCGGGGTGACGGTGGTGGGCGGCAAGCCCTACATGGGCCACTACCAACCCACCAAGGACGGCGCGGGCAAGGTCACGGCGGTGCTGTTCATCGGCAACGACATCAGCGTGTTCCACACCATGCTGCAAAAGCAGGTCGCACAGACACGTTTCTTCGAGCATGGCGGCACCTACGTGGTGAACCCCGGCGCCGGGCTGGACAGGGCCCACTTCGTCTACCACCCCAGCGCTGGCGGCAAACGCGTACTGGAGGCCTTCCCCCAGGCCAGCCCCTTCTTGGAGGCGCTGGCCGCATCCCAGGACGGCTACGTGCGCGAGGCCGCGCCGCTGCTGGGGCAGGGCGCCGAAGACCCCTTCGCCCTGGTGCGCAAGACCGCCGGTGGCTGGTGGGTGGTGGCCGAGGTGCCCTACGGCGAAGCCATGGCCGGCCAGCGCCGCGTGACCCGGGCCGTGTGGGCACTGATGGCGGTGGCCGTGGCGCTGCTGGCCGTGGGCCTGTTCGTGATGCTGCGCCGCGGCGTGAGCCGCCCGTTGCGCGACCTGACCCAGGCCATCACCCTCGTCGCGCAGGGGGACCTGACACAGGTGTTCCATACAACGCGGCGCGACGAGATCGGCGCACTGGTGCAGGAGGTCGAGGGCATGCGCCAGCGCTACACGCAGATGCTGCAGCAGGTGCGCACGGCCGTGGACAGCATTGGCACCGCCAGCGCCGAGATCGCCAGCGGCAACCAGGACCTGTCGGCCCGCACCGAGGCCACGGCCAGCAGCCTGGCGCAGACGGCCCAGAGCATGGACCAGCTCACCGCCACGGTGCGCCAATCGGCCGACGCGGCGCGCCAGGCCAACCAGCTGGCCAGCAGTGCTGCCGAAGTGGCCGCCCGCGGCGGCCAGGTGGTGGGCGAGGTGGTGACCACCATGGGCGAGATCAACCAGAGTTCGCGCAAGATCGCCGACATCATCGGCGTGATCGACTCCATTGCCTTCCAGACCAACATCCTGGCGCTCAACGCCGCGGTGGAAGCCGCCCGCGCCGGCGAGCAGGGCCGGGGCTTTGCCGTGGTGGCCAGCGAGGTGCGCAGCCTGGCCGGGCGCAGCGCCGATGCCGCTAAGGAGATCAAGCAGTTGATCCACGCCTCGGTGGAGCGCGTCGAATCGGGGGCGCGCCTGGTGCACAACGCGGGCACGACCATGGAGGAGATCGTCGGCTCGGTACAGCGCGTGGGCCACATCATTGGCGAGATCACGGCAGCGTCGGGCGAGCAGTCGGATGGCATCGGCCAGGTCAACACCGCCGTGAACCAGCTCGACCAGATGACACAGCAGAACGCTGCCCTGGTCGAGGAGTCGGCCGCCGCCGCCCACAGCCTGCGCGAGCAGGCCACCCGGTTGGCCGGCGCCATTCAGGTGTTCAAGCTCTCGGGCACGCCGGCACTGGGCCTGTCGGCAGCGGAGGTGCCCGCCCTGCAGTAGCCTGGGCTGGGACTTTTTCTGGCGGAGGTGGTCGGCGCCATCGTTTATCCTGAACCCCCTGCGGCCCTTGCCGCCCGTCCCGAACAAGCGCCATGGTTCCCTTCACTGCCGACGTGCCCACCATGCTGGTGATGATCATCCTGTCATCGCTGGCCGCGGCCTTGGCCATGGCGGTCGTAACCTGGGGCAAGCGCCGCGAAGGGGTGGAGCTGTGGGCCCTGGGCTTGCTGCTCAACGCCATGGCCTATGCCCTGTTCGCCTCGCGCGGCCACATCCACGCCCTGCTGTCCATCGTGCTGGGCAATGTGCTGCTGTGCGGCGTATTCACCTGCATGGGCGCGGCCGTCCTGCAGTTCCAGGGTCGGCCGCTGCCCTGGCCGACCATCGCGGTCACCCCGGTGCTCATGGCCAGCGGCATGGCCTGGTTCATCGACGACTATGCCGCGCGCGTGGTGGTGGCCGGGCTGCTGCTGGGGGCACTGAACCTCTGGATCCTGTGGATCCTGTTCATCCGCCGCGCATCCACCGCGGGGCGCGGGGTCTGGCTCGTGATGGCGGCACTGGGCCTGCAGGCACTGGTGTTCCTGGTGCGCGTGGTCGTGGTCGGAGGCAGCGACCAGCCAGCCAGCGGCATCATGCAGTCCAACGGCGTGCAGACGCTGACCTTCAGCACCACCTTCATCGAGCTGATGGTGGCCACCATGGGCTTCATCTTCATGGCCCGGGACCGGGCGGACGAGAACAACCGCCGCATGGCAGCGCTCGACCCCCTGACCGGCGTGGCCAACCGGCGCGCAGCGATCGCGGCACTGGACCGCGACGTGGCGCGCGCAGTGCGCACGCGCGAGTCCATCTCCGTGATGATGGTCGACATCGACCATTTCAAGCGCGTCAACGACCAGTACGGCCACCCCGTGGGCGACCAGGTGCTGTGCCATGTGGTGAGCATGCTGCGCGACCGCATCCGCTCCCAGGACCTGGTGAGCCGCTACGGCGGCGAGGAATTCCTCGTGGTGCTGCCCGACACCGATCTGATTGGTGCCCACCAGCTGGCCCGCCAGCTGTGCGAATCGGTCTCCGGCGCGCGCTACCGGCACGAGGGCAAGGACATCACCGTGACGGTGAGCATCGGCGTCTTCGGCGGACGGCTGGAGCCGGGTGACAGCTGGGACATGCTGATCTCCGCCGCCGACCGGGCGCTCTACCGCGCCAAGGAGCTCGGGCGCAACCGGGTGGAGGCAGCCATTGCGCTGCACCCGCCCTCAGCGCCCTCCTCGCTGGACTCCAGTCCCGAGACGCTGCCGACATCGTCGGAGTACTGAAGCCCCTGTTCAGATACCGGGAACAGGGATACGGGCCCAGGCATGGCGCGTCCGCGCGCGTTGTGTTGGAATGTCGGTTTCACCCCATCCCGCCAGAGGAACACCACCATGAACGCCCGCGTCCCCTCCCACGCCCTGCAACCCGCACAGGCGCTCGAGCGGGTGAGCCAGGCGTGGGACACCGACATCCTGCGCCAGCTCACCGACTACATCGCCATCCCCGCCAAATCGCCCGGTTTTGCCCCCGATTGGGCAGAACTGGGCCTGCTCGACACCGTGGTGCGCAACGCCGCCGCCTGGGTGGAGGCGCAGAAGGTGGCCGGCCTGCGCCTGGAGGTGGTGCGCCTTGAAGGCCGCACGCCCGTGCTGTTCTTCGAGATCGAGGCCACCGCGCCCGCCTCGGCGCAGACCGTGCTGATGTACGGCCACCTGGACAAGCAGCCCGAGTTCTCGGGCTGGCGCAACGACCTGGGCCCCTGGACGCCCAAGTACGAGGACGGCAAGCTCTACGGCCGCGGCGGCGCCGATGACGGCTACGCGGTCTACGCCAGCATTGCCGCCGTACAGGAGCTCAAGCGCCAGAACGTGCCACACCCGCGCATCGTGGGCCTGATCGAGACCTGCGAGGAAAGCGGCTCTGGCGACCTGCTGCCCTACATCAACGCCTTGAAACCCCGCATGGGCGACGTGGCGCTGGTGGTCTGCATGGACTCGGGCGCCGGCAACTACGACCAGCTGTGGCTGACCACCAGCCTGCGCGGCATGGCCAGCGGCACCCTCAAGGTCGAAGTGCTGACCGAGGGCATCCATTCGGGCGACGCCTCGGGCCTGGTACCTTCGTCGTTCCGCATCATGCGCCAGGTGCTCGACCGGCTCGAGGACAGCGCCACCGGCCGCCTGCTGCCCGCCAGCTTCCACTGCGAGGTGCCGGCCGACCGCCTGGCCCAGGCCCGCGCCACCGCCGCCATCCTGGGCGAGGAGGTGTACAAGCGCTTCCCCTGGGCGCACTACGACTGCGGTGGCTCCACCGCTTTCGCATTGCCCACCACCACCGACCCGCTGCAGGCCTTGCTCAACCGCACCTGGACGCCCACGCTCAGCGTGACCGGCGCCGAGGGCTTTCCGGCCCTGCAGGACGCAGGCAACGTGCTGCGCCCCTACACGGCCTTCAAGCTCAGCCTGCGTCTGCCGCCCCTGGTGGATGCCGGCCTGGCGGTGCAGGAGCTCAAGACGCTGCTGGAGGACAACGCGCCCTACCAGGCCAGGGTCACCTTCGACCACGGCGGCGGCGCCACGGGCTGGAACGCCCCGAGCACCACGCCCTGGTTCGAGCGTGCGCTCAACGAGGCCTCGCAGGCGCATTTCGGCGCGCCCTGCGGCTACATCGGCCAGGGCGGCACCATTCCGCTCATGAACATGCTCAGCGAAGGTTTCCCGGCAGCGCAGATGATGGTCTGCGGCGTGCTCGGCCCCAAGAGCAATGCCCATGGCCCCAACGAGTTCCTGCACGTACCCTATGCCAAGCGCCTCACGGCCTCGGTGGCGCATGTGATCGCGGCCATGGCGGCCGAGCAGGCGGCACCGGCCCCAGCGGTCTGACCCTTCGTCCGGCGCCATGCCGTTTACGGCGCCGGTCTGCCATTTCCTGTTGCGGGCCCCGAAGATGGACAAACGCGCTTTTTTGCAGACCTTCGCCGCCTCGGCCCTTTCATCCACCCAGGTGGGTGCCTGGGCGCAGCCTGCGCCCGCTCCCGTGCCGGCCAAGGGAGCACAGCACCAGCTGTCAGGCACCGGCAGCGACGGCAAACCGGTCATGCTCTCCGACTTCAAGGGCAAGGTCTGCCTGGTGAGCTTCTTCACCGCCGGCTGCGCCCTGTGCGTGAATGAGCTGCGCCTGATGCGCGAGTTCTACACCAACAATCGCCAGCGCGACTTCGTGCTGCTGGGGGTGAACCTGGACGACAAGAGCGCCGATTTCATGCAGTACATCGACCTGCTCAAGGTGTCCGTGCCGGCCGAGCAACGCTTTCCCATCGCCTGGCGCAACGCCCCGGGCCACCAGGACAGCTTCGGGTCCATCACGCGCAGGCCCACGCATTACGTGCTCAACCGCCAGCACCAGCAGGTGCTGCGGCGCGAGGGCAGTTTCCAGCCCACCGACTGGGACGACCTCTGGATCTCGCTGAACTAGGGCCTGTTAACACTAATTTCGAGGTCGCGAAGGGCCTTCGGGTTGCCTGGCCTGGGGGCCGTCTGCGGCGTTGCCCGCGCTTGCAAGGTTCCTACCTTGCTGCATGCGGGCGCCTTGCATCCAGCCCACAGGCCGAGCAACGCGATCCCCGAAATTAGTGTGAACAGGCCCTAGACCGTTGGGTACTCGCCATGGCCCGGACCTGCCAGGGCCTGGCCATGCATGAAATCCATTGACGGCGCTGCACGGCCCCGTCACGATGCCTGCATTCGGCAGCTTTCCGCCTGCGCGAAGAATCCCTGACTCCAGTCCACGCCCATTCAGCAGCCTCCTGTGCCGTCCGATGACCGAACCCGTTCCCTCCACCCTGACCACCTTCACCGCCAGCGACGGTGAGAACCTGGCAGTCCAGGACTGGCCGCTGCCGCCGGGCGAGGCCCAGCGGGGCACCGTGCTGCTGGTACACGGCCTGGGGGAGCATGTGGGCCGCTACGACGCGCTGGCACGGCAGCTCGGGGCCTGGGGCTTTGCCGTGCGCGGCTACGACCAGTATGGCCATGGCGAATCAAGCGGCCCGCGCGGCGGGCTCACCGCCGACCACCGCCTGCTCGACGACCTGGCCGACATGGTGGACGCCGTGCGCGCACGCACCCCCCAGGGTCTGCCCCTGGTGCTGCTGGGCCACAGCATGGGCGGCCTCGTGGCCTCGCGCTTCGTCGCGCTCGGCCTGCGGCCCGTGGACGCACTGGTGCTTTCCTCGCCCGCCCTGGACCCCGGCCTGGGCGCGGTGCAGAAGCTGCTGCTGGCCACCTTGCCACGCCTGGCGCCCAACCTGCGCGTGGGCAACGGCCTGGACGCGCAATACCTGTCGCACGACGGTGCCGTGCCGGCCGCCTACCTGGCAGACCCGTTGTGCCATGACCGCATCAGCGCACGCCTGGCGCGCTTCATCGCCGACGGCGGCCCGGCCACCGTGGCGGCGGCGGCGCAATGGAAGGTGCCGACCCTGCTGATGTGGGCGGGCAGCGACAAGCTGGTGAACCCCGCCGGCAGCCGCGCCTTTGCCGCCGCAGCGCCCAGTGCCCGGGTGCAGTCGCGCTGCTTCGAGCCGCTGTACCACGAGCTGTTCAACGAGCGCTCCGACCTGGCGGCCCCCGTGTTCGAGACACTGCGCCAGTGGCTGGACATGCGCTGCCCGGCGCGTGCGAACACCACCGCTACCAGGGCCCCGCTCGCCTCCGTGGCCTGATCGATCGGCCACGGCCTGCAGGCAGGCCGTGCCGGTTCCAGGCTCCGGCCTATTTGCTCAGCAGGCCACCCAGCATGCCGAACAGGTCGCTGCTCTGGCCCAGGCCACCCTGGGGTGCATGGCCCTGTGGCGTGAGCTGGTCGAGCAGGCCGGGGAGCACCTGGGCCAGCTGGTTGGCTGCATCCGACTGGCCCACCCCCAACTGCGACGCCACCTGCGACAGCGGGCCGGAGCCGAGCACGCGCGAGAGCTGGTCGCCCGAGATGGCCTGGTTGGCACCGGTGCCCAGCCACGAGGCAATCATGTCGCCCAGCCCCGCCTGCTGGAACTTGGCCATCAGTCCCGGCAAACCACCCACCGGGCCGTCGTTGCTCACCAGGGACAGCACGGCCTGGATGAGCTGCGGGTTCTGGGCCGCCAGCGCCACCAGGCCACCCAGGCCGCCACCGCCTTGCGCGGCCGATGCACCGCCATGGCCCTGCGACGCGTTCTGAATGACGGCGCCCAGCACTGAATCGAGCAAACCCATGGTGATCTCCTGAGAAAAGTCAGGGCAGGGCCAAAGCGGCCCGCCACCCGGTGATGGTACGCAGGCCAGAACCGGCGCCCGTGTCAACAATGGTGAATTGTTCTACCGAGGGTGGCCGGTCGATAGCGCCCATGCCGGCCCCGCCGGGTGAACTCACCTGGTGCGCGGTGCCCGCTTTTCGAGCAATGGCACGCTGACGCCCTGCACGCCCACAAGGCCCAGCACGGTCACCAGCGAGTTCTGCGCCCCCTTCCAGGCGTCGGTCATGTCGATCCATTCGGACAGGGCGTGAAAGCCCCCGGTCTTGCCACCGCCGCCGATCACGATGGCCGGGATGCCCAGCGCCATGGGCACGTTGGCATCCGTGCTGGCACCACTGAGCACCGTCTTGTGGCCAAAGGCGGTGTTGGCTCGCACGGCGGCCTCGACCAGGATGGCGTCCACCGGCGTGCGGCCACCCGGGCGGTCGCCGATCAGCTTGGTCGACGCGCTCAGCGTGTTCACGCCCCAGCGCCGGTTCTCCTCGGCCACGGCCTCGTCCACGGCGGCCAGCACCTGCCTTTCTGTGGCCAGCAGGGGTTCCATCGCTTCGGAGCGGATGTCCACGGCCATGCGCGCATCGGGCGCGATGGTGTTCACCGAGGTGCCGCCGCCCACCGTGCCCACGGTGAAGGTGGTCTTGGGCGTGGTGGGCGTGCGGATCTCGGAGATCTTGGCGATCGCCCGGCCCATGCCGTGGATGGCGCTCGGCACCTGGCCGAAGGCGGCATAGCTGTGGCCGCCCGGGCCCTTGAAGGTGACCTCGTGGCGATGGCTGCCGGTGCCGAGCACCAGCACCGTGCCGTCCGGTGCCGGCTCCAGGGCCACCATGCCATCGATGTCCAGGTGTTCTGAGAACAGGTGCTTCATGCCGCGCAGGTTACCGAGCTCTTCCTCGCCCACGTTGCCCACGAACACCAGGTCGCCCACCGTGGCGACGCGGTTGTCGTTGAGCACCTTGAGCCAGGACAGCAGGACGGCCAGGCCGCGCGTGTTGTCGGAGATGCCCGGCGCATACAGGCGGCCGTCGCGCTCCTTGACCTTCACATCGGTGCCGGCCGGGAACACGGTGTCCATGTGGGCCGAGATCACCAGCTTGGGGCCCTGGCCTGTGCCCTTGCGCACACCGACCACGTTGCCTTCGGCGTCGATGGCGGCATTGGTCAGGCCGAGTGCCTGCATGCGGGCGAGGAAGGCTTCGGCCCGCTTTTGCTCCTTGAACGGAGGCGCCTCGATCTCGGTGAGCATCTTCAGGTCGCCGATGGAGCGCTCGTGGTCGGCCTTGACGGCGTCGAGCAGCTTCTGGATCTGCGGGGCAGCCATGAGCTGCGTGTAGGCCTGGTCCACGGCGGGGCGCAGCTGGGTGGGCGTGGGGGCCACGGCCTGGGCATGGGCGGCGCCGCCGATCAGGGCGGCGATGGACAGCGACACGGCACTGGTGGCAAAGGCGAAGCGGTGGGCAGGAAGGTGGGTCATGGTGGAAAGGAAAATTGACGAACAGAACACGAACAGGATGCAGGCACCAAAGTCGTGACACTCCGATGACCGAGCAATTGTTGGGCCGCCAACCCGTCGTTGGCTCTGCTTTAATCTACCCACTCGTCAGTTTTTCTTACATGTACCGCCATATCCCCAATACCCGCGCGCTGCTGATCTTCGACGCCGTGGCACGCCACCATGGCGTGGGCAAGGCCGCGCAGGAGCTGTTCCTGACCCACAGCGCCGTGAGCCAGCAACTGCGCCAGCTCGAAGGCCAGCTGGGCCTGCAGCTGGTGCAGCGCAGCGCGCGCGGCACCGAGCTGACCGAGGTAGGCCGGCGCTACCACGCGCAGATCGTGGGTGACCTGCTGCGCCTACAGAACCACACGCGCGAAGCCATGGCCCAGCGCTCCGACGGCACCAGCCTGCAGGTGGGCTGCGTGCCGGTGTTTGCCGAGCGCTGGCTGCTGCCCCGGCTGCCCGCCTTCCTGGCCGAGGAGCCGGCCTGCAGCGTGCACTTGCAGGTCTACCCCACGCAGACCTACATGGCCGAGATCCCGTTCGACGTGGCCGTGCAGTACGACGACGCGGCCTGGCCCGGCGCACTGCAGCAGCCCCTGCTGCGCGAGGCCTGCGTGGCCGTGTGTTCGCCGGGATCACGCCACCGGCGCGCCATGGACCACGGCGATTTCAGCAGCGTCCCACTGCTGCAGCTGAGTTCGCGCCTGGGCGCCTGGGACGACTGGTTCGCCCACGCCGGCGTCGCGCATACGCCGGCGCACAGCCTGGGCGGGCACCGGTTCGATCTGTTCTCCATGCTCGTGGAGGCGGTGCGCGCAGACCTGGGGGTGGGCCTGGTGCCGCGTTACTTCGTGCAGCGTGAACTGCAATCGGGCGAACTGACCCTGGCCCACCCGTTCGAGGACAGTGGCCTGCGCGGCTACAGCCTGTTCATCGCGCGCGAGCGAGCGCAGGAGCGTGCCATCCAGGCCTTCGTCCACTGGCTCACGGCTGCCGTCGCGGCGGATGCCGCACCAGCCCCGGCAACGGCCTGATTCAGGCCTGCGTCCTGCGGCGGTGCATTGCCAACCACGCCAGGCCCGCACCCGTGACCACGATGGGTACCAGCGAGCCGGCGTTCAGCAGCGTCCAGCCCTGGGTGGTGACCAGCACGCCCGACGAAAAGGCACTCACCGCCAGGGTGGCGAAGACGCAGAAGTTGATGGCCGCCTGGGCGCGGTCCTTCTCCTCGGGCCGGTAGGCCGTCATGGCCAGCGTGGTCGCGCCCGTGAACAGGAAGTTCCAGCCCACTCCCAGCATGAAGAGCGCCACGCCGAAGTGGTGCAGTTCCACCCCCGACAGCGCCACCGCCACACAGGCAAGATTGAGCAGCACGCCTGTGCCCATGACGGGCAGCACGCCCAGGCGCTTGATCAGGTGGCCCGTGAAGAAGCCCGGCGCGAACATGCCGATCACATGCCACTCCAGCACCAGCGCCGCCTGGTCGAAGGCAAAGCCGCATACCTGCATGGCCAGCGGCGTGGCCGCCATCAGCAGGTTCATCACGCCGTAACCCAGCGCGGCGCCCAGGATGGCCACCACCAGGGCGGGCTGGCGCAGCAGCTCGGCCAGCGGCCGGCCCTGTTGCGGCTGGCCTGCGGCGTCCAGCACCACCGGCGGCGGCGCGAAGCGGATGGCCGACATGCAGGCCATGGCCAGCAGTGCCACGCCCATGAGCGCGACGTAGGCGCCGGCAAACGGCACCGGGAACAGGGTGCGCGTGGCGCTGGCCAGATTGGGCCCGGCCACTGCGCCCAGCAGGCCGCCGGCCAGCACCAGAGACACCGCCTTTTCACGGTAGGCCGGTGCGGCCAGCTCGGCGGCGGCAAAGCGGTAGAGCTGGCCGTTGGCACTGTAGTAGCCGGCCACCACCGTGGCCGCGCACAGCAGCCAGAACTGCGCACTGAACGCCGCCCAGGCGCACAGCGCGGCCGAGAGCACTGCCACGGCCAGCCCGATCTGGAACGACACCTTTCGCCCCCAGCGCGCCTGGGTGGCCGCCACCAGCGCGGTGGACAGCGCCCCGCCCACCACGTAGCCCATCACCGGCAGCGTCGCCATCCAGCCGTAGGGCGCCAGCTGCAGGCCCACGAGCCCGTTGATGGCGATGAAGACCACGTTGTTGGTCAGGAAGAGGCCCTGGCAGAGGGCCAGCAGCCAGAGGTTCTTGTTCATTCAGGGGGCGCGAAGGCAGGAAGAAGGCGCCCATTGTGCACAGCCGCCCACGCGCGGCCGCGCCTGTGCACCGATGGGATGGCCCGCACGTTGCACAGGGATTGGAGTCCGCGCGTGGCACGGATTGTGTATGGTGGGCTTTGCACGGCTGGCGACCCTGCATGCATTGCAAAGGATGACCGGATGTACTACGGAGAACGTTTCAACAGCATCAGCCACCTGGTAGGCGCCGCCCTGGCCGTGGCGGGCACGGCGGTGCTGGTGGTGCTGGCCGCCCGGCTGGGCGACCCGTGGAAGATCGTGGGCTTCAGCATCTACGGCGCCATGCTGGTGGCACTGTACGCCGCCTCGACGCTGTACCACAGCGTGCGCGGACGCGCCAAGGAGATCCTGCAGAAGGTGGACCATTGCAGCATCTACCTGTTGATCGCGGGCAGCTACACGCCGTTTGCACTGGTCTCGCTGCGCGGTCCCTGGGGCTGGTCGCTGCTGGGGGTGGTCTGGGGCCTGGCCCTGCTGGGCATTGCGCAGGAGATATGGCTGGCCAAGGGCGCGCGCGTGCTCTCGCTGGTGATCTACGTGCTCATGGGCTGGCTCGCCCTGGTGGCCGTGGTGCCTCTGTGGGAGGCGCTCACCCCTGCAGGCTTCGGCTGGCTGCTGGCGGGCGGCGCCTGCTACACCCTGGGCATCGTCTTCTATGCCACCGACCACAAGGTGCGGCACGGCCACGGGCTGTGGCATTTGTTCGTGCTGGGCGGCAGCATCTGCCACTTCGTCACCGTACTGCTCTACGTGGCGTAGCGCCGCCGCCCCTGGCGGCGGGCCAGGGCCTGTTCACACCAATTCTGGGGTCGCCGAAATTGGTGTTGACAGGCCCTATTCCAGCCAGCCCTTCGGAACCTTGTCGGCCTTCTTCTCCACCGGGTTGGCGGTGAGCCACTGGGCTGGGTACTGGCGCATGAATTCCTTGGCTTTCTCCTGCCGCGCACCGAGCCAGGCGTCGTAGGCGCCTTCGTTGAGGATCGCGGGCATGCTCTTTTCACTGCCCGGCTGCTGGTAGCGGTGCATGAGGGCGTGGTTGTTGGCATTTACCGTGAGCAGCGCGTAGCTCAGCAGCACCTCGCCATCGGGCCCCTGCCAGCGCGCCCACAGGCCTGCCACGCCCATGGGCTTGCCATCCACGCGGGTGATGCGGGTGGGTACGGCCTTGCCGGGGCGAAAGTCGTCCTCGTAGAAGCCCAGCATGGGCACGATGCAGCGCTGGCCGTTGAGCCAGGCGTCGCGGAAGGCCGTGCCGGTGGAGGCCGTATCGGACTTGGCATGGGCCAGCTTGGGTGCACGCAGCTTGCCATCGGACGCCGACTTGACCCAGTGCGGCACCAGGCCCCACTGCGCGGGCACCAGTTCGCGGCGCCGCGCGGCGCGGCTGGGCGGGGCTTCGGCCAGTCCATCGTCCGTGACCACCGGAGCGACCTCGTCCGCTGCCTCTGCAGCAGCGCGGATGAAAAAGCCACCCTTGCGCGGCCACAGATGCCGCTCGCCCAGCATTTCGGGTGGCTGCACTCCGAAGAATTCGGGGTAGGCGCTGGCGTTTTGCAAGGTTTCGTAGTAGGTGCTCATGCGGCGATGGTACCCGTGCATGCGCCACGGCCGCAGCGGGCCATCGGGCGGCGGCGGCGCTCAGGACCGCGTGTGCCCCGCCGAAGCGGCCGCTCCCCGGTGGGCCGGCGCCACCGCCACCCGGTTGCGCCCCAGGGCCTTGGCGACATAGAGCGCCTGGTCGGCCCGCTCCAGCGTGTGCTCGATGGTCTCGTCGGGCAGGTGCTGGGCCAGCCCCGCCGACACGGTGAAGCGCACCGCCTGGGGCACATGCAGGACCTGGAGCCCCGCCACCGCAGCTCGCACCCGCTCCAGCAGCTCATGCCCGTCATCCAGCCGGGTGTCGCAGAGCATGAGCACGAACTCTTCGCCACCCCAGCGGGCGAGCACGTCGGTGTCGCGCACGCTGGCGCGCACGGTGGCAGTGAAGGCCTGCAGGGCCCGGTCGCCCGTGGAATGGCCGTGCTGGTCGTTGATGGGCTTGAAGTGGTCGATGTCCAGCAGCGCCAGCAGCAGCGGGCGACCGCTGCGCAGGCTGCGCCTCTGCTCCAGCAGCATCAGGTCCACCATGGCGCGGCGGTTGAGCAGGCCCGTGAGTTCGTCGCGCAGGGCCAGTTCACGGTTTTCTGCCAGCGCCTGGGCCAGGGCCTCGCGCTGCTGGCGCAGGCGCTGGCGGATGTTCTGTATGCGCAGGTTCAGCGCAATCGAGCCCCCCAGCACGAGCAACACCATGAGCGCATAGGCCGTGTCCACCACGCCGTAGGTGCCGGCATTGAACCGGGCGGCAGCCGCCACGGCCACGACAAAGGCCAGCAGGGCGTAAGCGCCGATGCCCACGACCTGTGCCAGCGTCAGGCCGAAGGTGCCGAAGAACAGGATCATGGCCAGCACGGCGGGCACCACACCGCGCGCATTGCCCGCGAGCACGTAGGCCACGGCACCGCTGGTGATGGTCCAGGCCATCTGGGCCATGGTGAGCGAAGGGTCGGGCAGGCGCGCGGACCAGCCGCTGAAGACCATGGCCGTCATCACCATGAGGCCGCCCACCGAAATGGCGGCCCACCACTGGACCGCCTCTTCGTGGGCGGTCATGCCCGCATGCGCGAGCATGAGCATCACGCCCGAGCTGCCGATCATGAGCAGCAGCGCGAGCAGGGCCATGCTGCCTATCGTGCGCTGCCGACGGTCCGCAGGAAGAACAGAGCCCATCAGCCGCCGCCAACGGGTGGGTTTGTGCAAGGTGGCCTGCCTCTCCCGCCGAGGGCACGTCGCCCGGGTTGGGCGCGCTGGGCCAGCGGCGCTGGCCGGGATTTTACGGGCGGGGCCCCCCGCGTGGGGGCTTTTTGTGTCGCCTGCGCGCCTGGTTCAGGCGACCGTGAGCGCGGCCAGGGCGGCCAGGGGCGCCGTCTCGGCCCGCAGCACGCGCGCGCCGAGGGTGACGGGGGCGAAGCCGTGCTGCAGCGCAAGGTCCTCCTCGGCTGGGCTCAACCCGCCTTCGGGGCCCGAAAGAAACACCAGCGGGCCAGCGCCCGCCGCCGCAGTGTGCAGGGGCACGGTACCCGCGCGCAGCGACAGCAGCAGGCGCTGCGCTGCCCCCGGGGTGCCCGGCTGGGCCTGTGCGCGCACCCAGGCCGCCAGGTCCATCGCACCGTGCACCACGGGCACGCGGTTGCGACCGCACTGCTCGCAGGCAGCCACAGCCACGGCCTGCCAATGGGCCAGCTTCTTGTCGGCACGCTCGCCCTTGAGCTTGAGCACGCTGCGCTCGGCCACCAGCGGCGTGATGCTGGCCACGCCGAGTTCGGCGGCCTTCTCCACGAGCCAGTCCATGCGCTCGTTGGCGGTGATGCCGGCCACGAGGTGCACGGCGCGCGGCGCCTCGCGCTCGACGGCATGGTGGGCACCGACCTGCACGCGCACGTCGCTGCGGCCCATGCGCAGCACCGTGGCGTCGAACTCGCCGCCGGGGCCCTCCTGGCCGCCGTGAAAGAGGGTGATGGCGTCGCCGGGCTGCAGGCGCAGCACCTGCACATGGCGGGCAGCGCCCGGGGGCAGGTCGATCTCGGCGCCGGTCGATAGATCGGTGGGGCAGTGAAAACGCGGCATGCTATCTATTCAACAGCAACTGCGTTGCCCAGGGTGTACGGAATGCTCATACTCTACCGAAGGCATAGCCCATGGGGACTTCAGTGCCCTCGATCTCATCGAGCATCTTGAGCAGCGGGCCCAGCTGGCGGTAGCGGTTGGTCGTGGCGCGGATGTAGTGGAGAAAGCGCGGCGCGTCGGCCAGGTACCTGGGCTTGCCGTCGCGCAGCGTGAGCCGGGCGAAGATGCCGGCCACCTTGAAGTGCCGCTGCAGGCCCATCCATTCGACGCTGCGGTAGAACTCGCCGAAGTCGTCGCCAAAGCCGCTGGCGCTGTTCGCGCCCAGCAGGCCGGCCTTGCGCGCCTTTTCCCAGTAACGCACGGTAATGTCGATGACAAATTCCTCTTCCCAGCTGATGAAGGCGTCGCGCATCAGGCTGGCAATGTCGTAGGTGATGGGGCCATAGACCGCATCCTGGAAGTCGAGCACGCCGAGCGGAGCGCCGGCCTGCACCGGCACCATCAGGTTGCGTGTCATGAAGTCGCGGTGCACATAGACCTGCGGGGCCGCGAGGTTGTGCGCCACGATGGCGTCGAACGCGCTGGACAGGGTGGCCTGCTGCTGGTCATTGAGCGTGACGCCGCGGTGTTTGGCCAGATACCAGTCGGGGAACAGCGCCAGTTCACGGCGCAGCAGGGCTTCGTCGTACGCGGGCAGCACACCGGGTTGGGAGGCCAGTTGCCATTGCAGCAGCACGTCGGTGGCCTGCTGGTACCAGGCGTAGGCGTCGCGGGGTTTCTCGGGGTCGAGCAGCTCGATCAGTGTCTGGTGCCCCAGGTCGGACAGCAGCATGAAGCCGCCGGCCTCGTCCCAGGCCAGGATCTGCGGCACGTTCAGGCCGGCATCGGCCAGCAGCCGCTGCACCTGCACGAAGGGGCGGCAGTTCTCCTTGTCGGGCGGCGCATCCATCACGATGCAGCTCGTGCCCAGCCTGGTGTCGATGCGCAGGTAGCGCCGAAAGCTTGCGTCGGCGGACGCGGGGCGCAGCGTCTCTGGCATGAGCTGGTGGCCGCCGACCAGCGGCGCCAGCCAGGTTTCGAAGGCACTGTGGCGCGCCGCATCGGGCCATGCGACGGTGCAAGAAGAAGGGGTTGCCGCCGCCGCGCCGGAGGGAGGAGGAGACGAAGGTGGGGGGAAAGGGTGGCTCATGGATAATCCGATTTTACAAACCCGTTCCCTGGAGCGGGTTCCCTTCTTCTGATCCAGCCCAAACCGTCCCACGTGCCACGCCGCAAGCCCCCCACCGTGCAGACCCCTTCCCCCCGGACCCGGCCCGCCACGGCACCCGTGGAACGGTTGCGCCGCCCCGTGCCGCGTGCCCTGGCCTATGGCGTGGCGCTGGCCTGGTGCGGCCTGCCGCTGGCGGCCCTGGCGCAGGACAGTGGCGCCACCGCGCCCAGCGCCTGGGACGCGCCACCGCCCCTGCGCAGTTCGCCGCTGCTGCAGGAAAACATTCCCGAGCCTGTGCGGCCGCTGCTGCCGATCTTCGTCACCGGCGACCACATCAGCGGGCAGACCGACCTGAACGCCACCATCGAAGGCAACGCCGAGCTGCGCCGGGGCGACACGGTCATCCGCGCCGACCGCCTGGATTACGACGTGCCCGAAGACCTGGCCAAGGCGCGCGGCTCGGTGCGCATCAACCGCGCCGGCAACGTCTACGAAGGCACGGCACTCGACCTGCGGGTGGAGGCTTTCGAGGGCTTCTTCAACGACGCGCGCTACCGCTTCCTGGCCACGCAGGCCCACGGGGACGCCTCGCGCGTGGATTTCATCGACCGCCAGCGCTCCATCGTCCACGACGCCACCTACACCACCTGCCAGAAGGACGACGAGGCCTCCTGGCAGCCCGACTGGGTGCTGCGCGCCAAGACCATTCGCATCGACCGCGAGGAAGAAGTGGGCACGGCCGAGGACGCGGTGCTGGAGTTCAAGGGCGTGCCGCTGCTGCCCATCCCGCGCATCACCTTCCCGCTGTCGGACAAGCGCAAGTCGGGCCTGCTGCCCCCGTCCTTCGGGCTGGACAGCCGCGATGGCGTGGCCTATTCGCAGCCCTACTACTGGAACATCGCGCCCAATCGGGATGCCACGCTGCGCGCGGCCCTGCTGTCCAAGCGCGGCGCCAACCTGGGCGGCGAGTTCCGCTACCTGGAGCCGACCTACGTGGGCCAGCTCAGCGGCGACTACATGCCGTCGGACCGCCTGCGTGACCGCTCGCGCTGGGGCTTCACGGGCAAGCACGATGCGCTGATCGCATCGCCCATCGGCGGTCTGAACCTCAACCTGAACCTCAACCGGGTGAGCGACGACAACTACTGGCGCGACTTCGGCCGGGTCTCGGAACCGCTGCGCCAGCGGCTGCTGCCCGGCGATGCCACGCTGACCTGGGGCGCAGGCGACATGTCGGTGCGGGCGCGCGCGCTCAAGTGGCAGACGCTGCAGGATGTCTCGGCGCCCATCGTGCCGCCGTACGACCGCATGCCACAGCTGGTGTGGCGCTACGAGCCGACGATGCTGCCGGGAGGCTTCGACGCCAGCGTCGAGCTCGACACCACCCGCTTCCAGGCCGATCGTTTCCTGACCAAACAGCCCGACGCCAACCGCTCGTTCGCGGTGGCGCAGATCAGCCGGCCGTTTCTCGCCCCCGCTGGCTTCATCACGCCACGCCTGCAGCTGCACACCACGCAGTACCAGTTCGACGGCCCGCTCAGCGACGGCTCGCGCTCGGCCAGCCGCACACTGCCCACCTTCAGCCTGGACAGCGGCCTGGTGTTCGAGCGCGACGCAAGCTTCTTCGGCCGCTCGTTCCTGCAGACGCTGGAGCCCCGGGCCTTCTACACCTACACGCCTTACCGCGACCAGAGCAAGCTGCCGCTGTACGACACGGCGCTCAACGACTTCAACTTCGCCACGATCTACACCGAGAACTCGTTCGGGGGCAACGACCGGCTGGCGGACAACAACCTCTTGACCATGGGCGTGACCACGCGCCTGATCGATCCCGACTCGGGCGCCGAAGCAGCGCGCTTCGGCGTGGCGCAGCGCGTGCGCTTCACCGACCAGCAAGTGACCCTGCCCGGTGCCGCCCCGGTGAATGACCGACTGTCGGACATCCTGGTGGGTGCCGGCATCAACTGGACCAAGAACTGGGCCTACGACTCCACGGTGCAGTACAACCCGAAGACGCGGCGCTCCATCCGCTCGACGGTCGGAGCGCGCTACAGCCCCGGCAACTACCGCACCGTGAGTGCGGCCTACCGCTTCCAGCGCGGTACCAGCGAGCAGATCGACATCGGCTGGCAATGGCCGCTCAACGACCTCTGGGGCGACAAGGGCAAGGACCTGGGCCCCGGCCGCGGCCAGGGCCCGGGCCGCTGGTACAGCATCGGCCGCCTGAACTTCAGCATGCAGGACCGCAAGCTGGTGGACAGCGTGGTCGGTCTCGAGTACGACGGCTGCTGCTGGATCGGCCGCGTGGTGCTGGAGCGCCTGCAGAACAGCGTCTCCACCTCCAACACCCGCCTGTTGTTCCAGATCGAGTTCGTCGGGTTCTCCCGCCTCAGCCTGGGCTCCAGCCCCCTCGATACCTTCAAGCAGAATGTGCCGCGCTACCAGAACCTGCGCGACCAGGTTGGCTCGCCCAGCCGCTTCAGCAACTACGACTGACTGACATCGCCATGAACCACCGTGTTTCCGCACTGGCATTAGCCTGCCTGACCGTTCTCGCCTCGCAGGGTGCATTCGCCCAGGGCCTGCGCATCCCGGGCAGCGCCGGCGCTGGCATTGGCCGCCCTGCCACAGCTCCGACCCTGAGCCTGCCGGCGCCCACAGCGAACAGGGGGCCCCAGTCGGCCGACTTCATCGTGGCCGTGGTCAACTCCGAGCCCGTCACCAACAACGAAGTGCGCTCGCGCCTGGCCCGGGCGGAACAGCAACTGGCTCAGCAGCAGAGCGGCAACCGGCCCCCGCGCGAGCTGCTGGCGCGCGAGGTGCTTGAACGCCTGATCCTTGAGAAGGCCCAGATGCAGTCGGCCAAGGAAACCGGCGTGAAGGTGGAAGAGTTCGCCCTGAACCAGGCCGAGCAGAACATTGCCCAGCAGAACGGGATGACGCTGGAAGACATGCACCGGCGCCTGGCCCGCGATGGCACGAGTCGGGAGCGCTTTCGAGAAGAGCTGCGCAGCCAGTTGCTGGTACAGCGCCTGCGCGAGCGCGACGTGGACGCCAAGGTCAAGGTCAGCGACCAGGACATCGACCAGTTCCTGCGCGAGCAGCAATCGGGAGCCGACGCCTCGTCCATGGAAATCAACCTGGGCCACGTGCTGATCCTGGTGCCCGAGAACGCCACGCCGGCCCAGGTGGCGCAGCTGCAGGCCCGCGCCCAGAGTGCGGCCGACAAGGTGCGTGCTGCCGGCAGCGACTTCGCCGCCGTGGCGGCCGAATTCTCCGACGCGCCGGAAGGCAAGCGCGCCGGTGGCCTGCTGGGCCTGCGCCCCGCAGACCGCTACCCCGAGCTGTTCGTCAACTCCGTGCAGGGCCTGCCCGTGGGCGGCACCGCAGGACCCGTGCGCTCGCCGGCGGGCTTTCACATCCTCAAGGTGGTCGAGCGCAATGTGGCCGGCCTGCCATCGACCGTGGTGCAGAACCGCGCCCGCCACATCCTGCTGCGCCCCAGCGCGCAGCTGACCGAGGCGGCCGCAGCGTCCCAACTGGCCGACTACCGCCGCCGCATCCTGGCCGGCCAGGCCGATTTTGCGGCGCTGGCGCGCGACCACTCCGTGGATGGAAGCGCCAAGCAGGGCGGCGACCTGGGCTGGGCCAGCCCCGGCCGCTACGTTCCCGAGTTCGAGCAGGCGCTCAGCACGCTCAAGCCCGGCGACATCAGTGAACCCCTGGTTTCGCGTTTTGGCGTGCACCTGATCCAGCTCATGGAACGCCGCGAGGCCAAGCTTACGCAGCGCGAACAGCGCGACATGGTGCGCGATGCCGTGCGCGAGAAGAAGATCGAGGAGGCCTACGCCACCTGGGCGCAGGAGCTGCGCGGCCGCGCCTATGTCGAGTACCGGGAACCACCGCAGTAAATAGAGCCCCCACGGTCTCGCACTGCGTGTCGCTCCCTTCCCCCCGAGGGGGCTGGCCTTGCTTGGGGCGGCCCGGCGCTGCGGCCGGCCCGCCCCCATATCCGGTGTCGTGGACGATCAATCAGGCGAACTCCGCGAGGTGCGGGGGTTGGGGCCACCAGCCCGGTAGCCTCGTGTCTGCCAATGGGGCATCATTCGCTGAAAACGCGCTCGACCTCGGGCGCTCTTGCTTCTTTCCCCACGCGGGCCAATAGGCCACGCGCACATGCAATTGACATGAAACACATTCCCCGCAAGCGCTTCGGCCAGCATTTTCTGTCTGACAAGGGCATCATCGATGGCATCGTGGACGCCATTGCGCCGCAGGCGGGCCAGCCCATGGTGGAGATCGGGCCGGGGCTGGCGGCGCTGACGCAGCCGCTGGTGGAGCGCCTGGGGCGGCTGACGGTGATCGAGCTGGACCGCGACCTGGCGCTGCGGCTGCGTCTGCACGGACAGCTCGAAGTCATCGAATCGGACGTGCTCAAGGTGGACTTCACGCAACTGGCACTCGAATGGCGCGCGCGCGTGGAGCAACCGGCGCTCAAGCTGCGCGTGGTGGGCAACCTGCCGTACAACATCTCCACGCCCATCCTGTTCCACCTGCTGGCACACGTGTCGGTGATCGAGGACCAGCATTTCATGCTGCAAAAGGAAGTCATCGACCGCATGGTGGCCTCGCCCTCCACCTCGGACTACGGCCGCCTGTCGGTGATGCTGCAGTGGCGCTATGCGATGGAGAACGTGCTCTTCGTGCCGCCCGAGAGCTTCGACCCGCCCCCGCGCGTGGACAGCGCCGTGGTGCGCATGGTGCCCCGCGAGGCCCCGGTCGCGCTGAACGAACGCCTGCTGGAAGAGCTGGTGCAGGTGGCCTTCAGCCAGCGCCGCAAGCTGCTGCGCCACACCCTGGGCCGCTGGCTCGAAGCCAAGGCCTACCCGGGCGTGTTCGACGTGCAGCGCCGCGCCGAAGAGGTGCCTGTGGACGAGTACGTGGCCCTGGCTGCAGCGATGGGCCAGGGCACCTGATTGGAGACCCTACCCCCACGCCTGCCTTGCAGCGTCGGGGTGGTGGGGTGGGGTGCTGAGGAACTGCCGCCTGCGGCGGCAGGGTCATGCCGCGCTGAGCCAGTAGCCCGCGTTGAAGGGGCTGCTCATGCGCAGCGCCAGCGGGGACACGTCCACCAATTTGTCAGTGGGCATCTTTTCGGCGGAGTCGGCGGGGATCTCGATGCCCTGGACCTTGGTCTGTGCTTCGTTAGCCTCGTTCGCCCGTTCTGCTTGGCTGGTGGATGCAGAACGGGCTACAGAAAAGAATAGAAACAGCGGAACGGGATCTTGCGGTCGCTCCAGTAGTCGGCAGCGTCGCGGAAGATATCCAGAAGCTGCTCACGCGCTTCCTTGTCGAACTTGCCCGTGGCCGGGATCTGTTCCAGCACCACGATGAAGCCGGGCTGCGGGCCCGATTTGTGCAAGGGATCCGTCATGCAGTCGTACAGCGCATCGAAGTTCTTGCCGAAGTGCGACGGGAAGGTGAACTGTCCCGCGATCAGGTCCAGCACGTCCTGCTTGGACTGGGCATGGGCCAGATTGGCGTACAGGAAATGTTGGCCCAGGGAAGTGGCTGCATCCTGCAGGTCCTGCACGCGGAATGCGCGGATGGACTGCACGATGTTGGTGCGCACGCCACGAAGTGGCGTTTCCAGGTCTTTACGAAGTGGCGTCTGCATCTCCGCTACTCTTTCTTAATAAAGTCCAAAAACTTCGGGTATCCGCCAGTCCACGGGGGCCGACTGCCGGTTGGGGGATTCAAGAGCGCGCACCATTCACAGCCGGAAAACCGGCCGTTGCGTGGTGCGTCGGGCGTCATTTTTCGATGATTTCGCGAAAACTGGCGTAGTGGTCGCCGGTGTAGTAGCAGGCGTCCGGTACCCGGGGCTTGCCGCCACACACGATACGCCGGGCTCCCCGGTCGCGCGAACCTGGTGTTCTGACGGTGTACTCACGGTAGTAGCCTCGCTTGTAGGCGGGCAACAGCCGTTCTCGATTGCCGAAAACCGATCCGTCCTTGTCGTACGGAAACGGGCCTCCTTCACGGATCAGCGCATACGTTGCACGTCCCTGGGGAGGCAACTCGGCCAGTGCGATAGGGGTGGTGGAACCGTGGGTGGGGGGAGATTGGCGGGCCTGCCCCACCATCGGGGAAAGAGCAAACGCAACACCCATCACACACAAAAACCCTGCTTTGCGCGCCCGGGTGGCTACAGCCTTCAGCATCAACAACACCTTTCAGAAACTACGGGTTAACCCGAAATTTCGAGCCCGTAGTGTGACTCAATGGTCCCCAAAAAGCAAGCGCCTGCACAAAGATTGGGCAGGCGCCTGAAGGATTTGCAAGCAATATAAGTTAGTGCTTGCTATCAATAAATGACTTATCGAGATGCGTTGGCATCGGCCACGGTCAATGCTGTCATGTTCACGATACGGCGCACGGTGGCGCTTGCCGTCAGGATGTGCACCGGCTGCGCGGCACCCAGCAGCACCGGGCCGATGGCGATGTTGCCGCCTGCTGCCGTCTTGAGCAGGTTGTAGGAAATATTGGCCGCATCAATATTGGGCAGCACGAGCAGATTGGCGTCGCCAATGAGGTCGCTGTGCGGCATGATGGCCGCGCGGGCCTTGCCGTCCAGCGCCACGTCGCCGTGCATCTCGCCGTCGACTTCGAGCCAGGGGGCCTGCACGCGCAGCAGTTCCAGGGTCTGGCGCATCTTCACCGCGCTGGGCTGGTTGCTGCTGCCGAAGTTGGAGTGCGAGAGCAGGGCAGCGCGCGGCTTGATGCCAAAGCGCATCATCTCTTCGGCGGCCATCACGGTGATCTCGGCCAATTGCTCTGCCGTGGGGTCGTAGTTGACGTGCGTGTCCACCAGGAACACCTGGCGGTCGGGCAGCAACAGGCCGTTCATGCAGGCATAGGTGGCCACGCCGGCACGCTTGCCGATCACCTGGTCGATGTAGTTCAGGTGCAGGGCGGTGTGGCCCCATGTGCCCACGATCAGGCCATCGACCTCGCCCTTGTGCAGCAGCATGGAGCCGATCAGGGCCAGGCGGCGGCGCATCTCGATCTTGGCGATCTGCACCGTCACACCCTTGCGCTCGGTCATGCGGTGGTAGGTCTGCCAGAAGTCACGGTAGCGGTGGTCCTGCTCGACGTTGACGATGTCGTAGTCCGTCCCTTCGCGCAGGCGCAGGCCAAACTTCTCGATGCGCTCGGCGATCACGGCAGGGCGGCCGATCAGCGTCGGGCGCGCGATGCGCTCGTCGACCACGATCTGGGCGGCACGCAGCACGCGCTCTTCCTCGCCCTCGGCATAGGCCACGCGCTTTTTCGTGGCGGCCTTGGCCGCTGCGAAGATCGGCTTCATCATGGTGCCCGAGGCGTAGACGAAGCTTTGCAGCTGGTCCCGGTAGGCGTCCATGTCGGTGATGGGGCGCAGGGCCACACCGCTGTCCGCAGCGGCCTGCGCCACGGCCGGGGCGATCATCATCATCAGCCGCGGGTCGAACGGCTTGGGGATCAGGTACTCGGGGCCGAAAGCCAGCTGTTCACCCACATAGGCAGCGGCCACGACCTCGCTCTGCTCGGCCTGGGCCAGCTGGGCGATGGCATGCACTGCGGCGATCTCCATCTCCAGCGTGATGGTGGTGGCGCCGCTGTCCAGCGCCCCGCGGAAGATGTAGGGAAAGCACAGGACGTTGTTGACCTGGTTGGGGTAGTCCGTGCGGCCGGTGGCCATGATGGCGTCATCGCGCACGGCCTTCACGTCTTCGGGCTGGATCTCGGGGTTGGGGTTGGCCAGCGCGAAGATCAGTGGACGTGGGGCCATCTTGCGCACCATGTCCTGCTTGAGCACGCCTCCGGCGGACAGGCCCAGGAACACGTCTGCGTTCTCGATCACCTCGGTGAGCGTGCGCGCCGAGGTCTTCTGCACGAACTGGATCTTGTCCTCGTCCATGAGCTCGGTGCGGCCTTCGTAGACCACGCCGGCCAGGTCGGTCACCCAGATGTTTTCGCGCCGGATGCCCAGCTTGACCAGCAGGCCCAGGCAGGCCAGGGCCGCCGCGCCGGCGCCCGAGGTCACGAGCTTGACGTCCTCGGGCTTCTTGCCGGCCACCTTCAGGCCGTTGAGGATGGCCGCGCCGACCACGATGGCCGTGCCATGCTGGTCGTCGTGGAAGACCGGGATCTTCATGCGCTCGCGCAGCTTGCGCTCGATGTAGAAGCAGTCGGGCGCCTTGATGTCTTCGAGGTTGATGCCGCCGAAGGTGGGCTCCAGGCTGGCGATGATCTCGACCAGCTTCTCGGGATCCTTCTCGTTGATCTCGATGTCGAACACGTCGATGCCCGAGAACTTCTTGAACAGGACACCCTTGCCCTCCATCACCGGCTTGCCGGCCAGCGGCCCGATGTCGCCCAGGCCCAGCACAGCCGTGCCGTTGGTCACCACGCCGACCAGATTGCCGCGCGCGGTGTACTTGAAGGCCGCATTGGGGTCCTTGACGATCTCTTCGCAGGGCGCCGCCACGCCGGGCGAGTAGGCCAGCGCGAGATCGTGCTGATTGATCATCTGCTTGGTGGCAGCGATCGCGATCTTGCCGGGCTTGGGAAACTCGTGGTACTCGAGAGCGGCACGGCGCAACTGGGCGCGCTTGTCGGGGTGGTTGTTGTTGTTCTCGGCCGTGGTGTTCTCGGGCATTCAGTTGTCTCCAGCTTGAGGTGTATCGACGGTGCGGCGGCGGTTCAAGCAGGTCCGCGCAGCTTGTCAGCTCTTGTAAGGGAAGGGGATTGTAGGCCCCGTTCGGTAAAAACCCTAGTAAGCGAATCTGCTTATATGGGTGCGACAGCTTTGCGAATCAGGTTGGAACGCGCCCGGCCACGGCGCGCCGGACGGCACCGCAAAAGCCCTGCGTCTGCTTGGGACAAACACCCTGCCATCCACTCCACACGCCCCATTGCCGGGTGGTCCGGTGCGCTCAGGTCGAGTGGTGCAGGAGCGAACCGGGCCCTGCGAGGTGTGCACCATGGGGCGCGGGCCCACCTGCGCTGATGCCGGCAAAGGAAATACCCGCCGACTGCCTTCGTACCGGGGTTCCAACGGGTGGCCGGTGTTGCCAGAATGGCAAGGTGCACCACCGGCTCCGTACCACCGGGAATCCACTGTGCACCCATTGCCAGAACCAGTTGCCCTGCCGGATGCCGCGCTGCGGCAGCAAAACCGTCGCCCTGCAGCAAAAGGCGCACGCGGCCCAGCCTCATCGTCCGCCACGCCAACTTGGCGGCGCAGCGAATCGACGGGAAGCTCGGGTTCACCACCACCTCGCAAGGCGATATGCTCGCGCTGATGGTCTGGCAAGGCGACCCCGCATGAACACTGGCACTGCACCCACCCTCTACCTGAAGCTGCCCTTTTCCTTCGACCTGGCGCGCCTGCAGGACGACCTGGGCCGCGTGGCCCCGACCGAATGGATCGGCCACTTCAACACCTCGGCCTACGAAAAGGGCTGGAGCTGTGCGCCGCTGCGCTCCGTGGATGGCCGCACGGACCACATCATTCCGGTGGAAAGCGGCCGCTTCGAGGACACCGCCATCCTGGCGCGCTGCCCGTATTTCCGGCATGCCATCGACCAGTTCCAGTGCGAGAAGACGTCCATCCGCCTGATGTCGCTCGAGGCGGGGGGCGTGATCCACGAGCACCGGGACGCAGGCGGCTCGCTCGAAGACGGGCTGACGCGCCTGCACATCCCCGTGCAGACCTCGCCACTGGCCACCTACCGCATCGATGGTGAAGAGGTCCACTTTTGCGCGGGCAGCGCCTGGTACCTCAACGCCGGGTGCCTGCATGGCGCCGAGAACCGCAGCCCGCAGGCCCGCATCCACCTCATGATCGACTGTGTGACCAACCCCTGGCTGGCACAGATCTTTCAAGCCGCGGGCGGAATCCAGCGGGATCCGCCCCCGTACGGCGATGCGTCCATCGACGACGACAATGTGCTGCAGGTCATCGCTGCCCTGCGCGCTGGCGGCCATGCGGCCAGCACCCAACTGGCCGACCGGCTCCAGGAGACCCATGCTCGACGAACAGGCACTGCTGCGCGGCCGTGAGGTAGGGCGCGAGCAACTGGCGTCACTGCACGGCTGGTTTCCCGTGAGCCTGCGCCATGGCCCCGCCACCGTGTGGTGGCGATTTCTCGGCGACCGTCAGTTCACGGAGCCGTTCTTCGAAGACAGCCTGCTGTCGCAGTCGCCACAGGAACGCCAGGTGTGCAGCACGCCGCTGGGCGCGCTCGACGAGCTGCCCGACAGCGTGCCGCCCTCCGCCTTCATCTTCCATGTCTCGCGCTGCGGCTCCACGCTGGTCACGCAGGCACTGGCCACGTTGCCGCAATGCATCGTGATGTCGGAGCCCCCGGCACTCGACGCCTTCTTCCGGCTGCACCACCGGCACCCCGAACAAAGCGGCGGCATGCACACGCTGCGACAGTTGGTACAGGCACTGGGACAGCGCCGCAGCCCCGTCGAACAGCACCTGGTCATCAAGTTCGACTGTTGGCACCTGCCCTGGTTGCCCTTCGTGCAGGCCGCGTTCCCGGATGTCCCCATCCTGTTCCTGTACCGCCACCCCGAGGAGGTGCTCGCATCCCACCGCCGCCAGCGCGGTCGGCAGATGGTGCCGGGGCTGATCGACCTGTCACGGCTGGCAGACCTGTTGCACAGGCCCGGCGCCCAAGAGCTGGCGCCCGGGGACCTGGACGGCCATGCGGTACGGGTGCTCGAATCCCTCTACCGTTGCGGACTGGAGATGGCAGCTGCGTCGGACCTGGCGTTGGTGGACTATGGCCAGCTCCCGGAGATGATCTGGAAGGGGCTGCTGAACACCCTGGGGATGGAGTGCACCCCCACCGAACTGGCCGCGCTTCAGGCGCGTTCGGGATTTCACTCCAAGCATGTACGCAATCCGTTCCAGGGGGACCCCGCACAGGCGGGCCTCCAGCCGTTCCTGCCGACGGCGCAGGGCCTGGACGAGGCGATCCGGTGCTATGGGCAACTGGAGCAGTTGCGGACCGCGCGCAACCCAGGCTGAACACCGGGCGTGTGCCCGCCGCCCCCGATGCTGCGGGGCGGGAACACACACCGAATCCCGTTGACACCCGGCCACACCGCGGGATGGAAGCCGTGGTGCGCGCCCGCACGGGTGCTGGCAACCCCTGAACACCCTCGACGAACCTGGCGCCGCAAGGGCGCAGACAGGGCAGGCACGTGGGCGCGCGCCGCCGCCGAACGGGGGATCCGCCTGCGAACGGATGCGGGCCGCGTCGGCCCCCGCCTTTTTCTGGCGGCAAGCAGCCTGCACACCGGGCCTCCCCATACCGCCAGGCGACACATCGCGCTACCTTGGAACGTTTGCACATCTGTCATATATGTATTCAATTGCCATTGATGTTTCCATTCGTACCAATTGATTAATGAACGCTTATTTTCTGTTGCTTTCGGTTGCTTGTCTTTCAAAATAAATGGCCGATTTCTGGCGTTTTGAGAAGTTTTACGCAGATGGAGCGACTTCCACCCAAACCGGGTGAATTTAATGAATTTGTCATGAACCGGCTTGAAACTGCCGGAGGTGCTTAGCAATCCCGAAAGTTCCTTGACAACCTTCATCCAGCGAATACACAGACCACCTCGCAAAAAACAGGGCAGTGGTTTTGAATAGCAAAACAAGCAAGAAATCGAATAACCGAGACAATCAATGGATTGGAACTTTGAAATGAAGAGATTCCCATTTTCCTGGATGGCCGTGATCGCCCTGGCCCCGGCATGGGCCCACAGCGCAGGCAATCAGCAGACCGTCGAACTGTCGGGCGGAGCCGCCAACCTGGCCACCACCGGCGGCACGGCCGTCATGAACATATCGTCCACCCAGGGGGCCCAGGTGGTCAACGGCAACACCCAGCAAGTGGTGGTGCGCGGCGCGGTACTCAACTCCGCGAGCAACGGCGCCCACAGCGAACTCAATATCGCCTCCCGCACCGGGCCCGCCGCCGGGTCGGGCAGCCAGGTCATATCGGTCCAGGGCCCCATCGTCACCCAGGCTTCGGGCCGGGGCGTGAAAAGCGTCGTCAATATTGGCGGAAGGTAATTTCGCCAAAACCTCCGGTAGGTTATTTGAAGATCAACCGGATTCCCCGTGGCCGCCATTATCTATTGGCGCCTTTATTTTTATCTTTATCAATGGAGTTCATTATGCAAAAGACTTTCGCACTGGCCATTTCCGCTCTCGTGTTCGTTGCTGGCGCTGCGCATGCAGAAGTGAAAATCGGCGGCAATAACAACCAGAAGGTGACCGTGCAGAACGGCGCCGTGGCCAACATGGCCTTCGGTGCTTCCACCGCCAAGCAGAACCTGGCGTCCAACAAGGGCAACGTCAAGATCGGCGGCAACAACACCCAGGAAGTCTCCGTGAAGAACGGCGCCGTCGCCAACATGGCCTTCGGTGCTTCCAAGGCAGAGCAGAACCTGGCCTCCAACGACGGCAAGTAATCCCGGTGGCGCGCCATGCGCCATGCATCCGTCGTAGAGACAGAACCAGGCGCGCAGTAGCGCTGCTGCGCGCCCTGGCAAGCCTGTCCAAGTCTCTTTTGGCAGCACAGCCCCCCGGTGCAAGAGGGCTTTGAACAGGTTCTTTGAAGGAGCACACCCCATGAAACACCACCGTCTCACCACGCTGTGCCTGGTCTCGGCCTGCGCTGTCGCATCGGCCTCCTCCGTCCTCGCCCAGACCCCCGTCCAGAAGCCACCGGCCGGGCGCAGCGGCCTGGACCCGGCGTCGCGCACCAAGGTCACCAACGTGCTTTCGCGCACCCGCATCGATGCCGAGGACACGCTCGCCACGGTTGACCGCAAGCTGGTCACCGGCCCCAGCGGCAGCAGCTGCGCCACCAACATTGGCGCGCCCAAGGTGCCCGAGGGCGACTCCGGCATCGGCAACCGCTTCGGCACCTCGAACAACGACCAGGTCATCGTGGTGCAGGGCCCGGTCATCAACCTCTGCAAATAACCGCACACAACCACCACCATCGGTTTCCAGCATGAAGAACAACAACAGCACCACCTTCTCGCCCTGCCTGCTGGCCCTCTCGGCCCTGACGCTCTTCCTGTCAGGGTGTGCGATACAGCCCAACCTGAGCGACCGCGTGAACATCATCGAGCAGGGCACCGTGGAGCAGGCGCCCCTGGTCACCCCGAGCAAATCGGCCTCCGTGCTGCGCGAGGGACTGGCCTGCATGGACCGCATGCTGGCCGCCGAGAACACGCCCACCACGCTGATCGCGGTGAAGTCCATCCCCGACCCCTCGGGCCTGTTCAGCACGGGCACCAAGGAGATGCTGATCACCGCCCTGTCGCGCATGTCGCGCACCAGCCAGGCCTTCCGCGTGGTCGACTACGAGGTGGACGCCCTGCGCCAGGACACGGTGCAGACCTTGACCAGCCTGCTGCTCAACAACAACCAGATGGAGCTGCGCAAGCCCCAGATCTACATCTCGGGCGCGATCAGTTTCGGCGACAAGACGGTGGTCTCCAAGCGCCAGAGCCTCGGGGTCTCCACGGCGGCCACCGACACCGGCTACAGCTGGGACGTGCTGGGCACGGCGGTGGGGCTGGACCTGCACCTGGGCGACATGAACACCCGCACGCTGTATTCGGGCATCGAGTCGGCCAACGAACTCATCGTCGCCACCGGCGGCAAGGCGGTGGAAATCGGCGCCAAGGCGACCGGCCTGCCCCGGCACATCTACCGCGTGGGCGTGCAGTACGAGGTGGCGGCCGACAACAACCAGGGTGCCGGCGCGGCCGTGCGCCTGCTGGTGGACCTGGCCGCCATCGAACTGGTGGGCAAGTGGGCCAAGGTGCCGTACTGGGACTGCATCGACTACGAGCAGAACCATCCCGAGTTCATGCGCCAGATGCGCGCCTGGTTCGACGAGGCCAGCGTGGCCGAGCGCTGGACCCTGGCGCAGCGCGTGCTGCTGGCCCATGGCATGTGGAACGGAGCGACGGACGGCACGGACTCTCCCGCCTTCCGCAAGGCCGTCACCCAGTACCAGGCCTCGCAGGACCTGACGCCCGTGGGCGTGGTCAACTTCGAAACCTACACCCGGCTGATGCGCAGCTTCGTGGGCATGACGGCCGAGGGCAAGCTGCGCCGGCCCGAGTACGCGGACGACAGGCTGGTGCCGCGCCCCAGCGGCCTGCCCGCCAACGAACCCGACCCGCGCAGCATTGCCCTGAGCATGGTCGGCCGCAAGGACCGCGACCTCAAGGTCGGTGAATCCATCGTGGTGCGCGTGGTGCCGCCGCGCACCGGCTACCTCTACTGCTACTACCAGGACGCGGGCGGCGCCATCAGCCAGGTCTACCCCAACCCGATGCAGCCCTCGGCCACGGTGCAGGGCCGCACCAGCGTGCTGATCCCCGACATCAGCAAACCCAACTCCTTCCTGATCGAGACGGCACGCGGCGGCACCGAGAACATGTTCTGCGCCATGACGGCCCAGCCGCTCAAGGGCCAGGTCCCTGCCGCGCTGACCAATGCCAACCTGGAGCCGATCAAGAGCGTGACGAGCCTGGCCCAGGTACAGGGCGCCTTCGAGCAGGCCGGTGTCGGGGTGATGAGCACCTCGCTCGACTGGAACGTGCAGGCTCCCGCCGCAGAGCCCATCCGCGGCAACACCCCCAATCGGCCACGCAAATGAGCACCGCCCCGCTGCAACCCCAGGGCGCGCCTGCCGACCGGGCGCGCAGGACGGCACTGCGCTGGTCGCTGGCCGCGTGCTGCGCCGCCGCCGCCTGCGCCGCCCAGGCCGTGATCCAGCTGCCCTCGCAGCCCGCCTCGGCGCCCCAGGCCGGTGGTGCAGGCCGCGCGCCCCAGGCACAAGGCAGCTCGCTGCGGCTGCCCTCGGCCAACACCGAACAGGTACTCAACAGCCTGATCGAGGCGGCCAACGCCGGCGACGCCGACGCCATGGTGCAGGTCGGCATGTACTACCACACCAATCCCGGCCTGCCCCAGGCCGCCGCCACCGCGCGGCGCTGGTGGATCCGCGCCGCCCAGTCCGGCGATGTGCGCGGCATGGCCGGCTATGGCTACCTGCTCGGCGTGGACAATGCCGGCGGCCAGCGCGACCTGTCGGCCGCCCGCGAATGGCTGCACAAGGCCCGTGCGGCAGGCCTGGTGCGCGCCACCTACATCGAGTCGCTGCTCGAGGGCCAGATCACCGGGCCCAAGAAGCTGCGCGATGCGCGCCGCCTGCTGGAGCAGGCCGCGCAGGACGGGGACGCGCTGGCCATGAACGACCTGGCCGTGGCCTGGGAGCTCGATGGCAGCCTGGAGCGGGCACGCGAGATGTACGTGCTCGCCGCCGCCCAGGGCTACGGCGTGGCGCGCGCCAACTACCTGCGCCTGGAGCGCCAGAACCGCTCCAGCGAGTCTGCCACGCTGGCCCGGCTGCGCACCCTGTCGGACGACGGCAACGCCGACGCCACGCTGCAGCTGGCCCAGCTGTACCACCAGGGGCGGGGCGGCGTGCAGCGCGACTTCGCGCAGGCCATCCAGCTGTACCGGCGCGCGGCCGACGGCGGCTCGCGCAGCGCCCGGGAGTTCCTGGCCCTGGTCTTCAGCCGCTCCTCGCGCGACAACTCGGCGCGTGGCGTGGACGCGGCCTGGATGGAGGAGCTGGCGACCCGCATCAACGCACGCACGGACGGCGCTGGCGGCACGGAGGGGCGCGACCTGATGTCCGACCGCCCGCGGCGCAGCGAAGACCCGCTGTGGAATCTCACCAGCTTACGTTGGACACCACCTGTTACCGACGAGGGCGCCACCCCCCCTTAAAGTCCAGCCCGCGCTCCGCCTGCGGGGCTCCGAATGACGAATGACAAAGGAAACCGAGAGATGACGAAGAACCACACGCTTGCCAGCACCCTGATCGCCTTCACCGCCATCGCGGCCTGCATGCCCCTGGCCCATGCGCAACGCAGCCTGGCCTCGAACGGGGCCGGCACGGTGATCGCGGGCGACAACAACGCCTCGGTGGTCGTCAACGGCCAGCAGATCATCACCGCCACGGACGGCAACGCCCGCGTGGAGACCACCATCGGCGGCGGTAGCGGCCGCGTGGTGGTGCAGGGCGCATCGACCACGGTGACCAACTCCGGCAACGCCAAGCCCGCCAGGGGCGCCAAGAGCCAGGACTATGTGAACAGCGACCTCTCGGGCCGCAACTTCGCGGGCGCACAGCTGTCGGGCCGCAAGTTCACCAACGTGGACCTGTCGCGCGCCAACCTCTCGGGCGCCGACTTGCGCGGGGCCGAGTTCGTCAACGTGAGCCTGGAGCAGGCCGACCTGCGGGGCGCCAACCTCTCGGGCGCGAAGATGGTCAATGTGGACCTGGATGCGGCCCTGCTCGAAGGCGCGACCTGGACCGACGGCCGCCGTTGCCGCACCGCCTGCTGAGCCCCGAGCCCACCAAGAAAAAACGGCCCCGAGGGGCCGTTTTTCCTGGCAGCGCTGGAACGATCAGCGGCTGCTCGGGAAGCTGAACACCGCGCCTTCGCGCACGCCGGCCGAGGGCCAGCGCTGGGTGATGGTCTTGCGCTTGGTGTAAAAGCGCACGGCATCCGGGCCATAGGCGTGCAGGTCGCCGAACAGGCTGCGCTTCCAGCCGCCGAACGAGTGGTAGGCCACCGGCACGGGCAGGGGCACGTTCACGCCCACCATGCCGACCTGGATGTGGTCGGTGAAGTAGCGCGCGGCCTCGCCGTCGCGGGTGAAGATGCAGGTGCCGTTGCCGTACTCGTGGTCGTCGATGAGCTTCATGGCTTCCTGCAGCGTCTTCACGCGCACCACGCCGAGCACGGGGCCGAAGATCTCCTCCTGGTAGATCTTCATGCCGGGCTTGACGTTGTCGAACAGGCAGGCACCCAGGAAATAGCCGTCCTCGTGGCCGGGCACCGTCACGCCGCGGCCGTCGACCACCAGCGTGGCGCCTTCGGCCACACCGCTGTCCACATAGGACTTGACCTTCTCGAAGTGGGGCTTCGTCACCAGCGGGCCCATGTCGTTGCCGTTGTCGGTGCCGGGGCCGACCTTCATCTTGGCGATTTCGACCTTGAGGCCCGCCACGACGGCGTCACCGGCCTCGTCGCCCACGGCAACCACCAGCGGGATGGCCATGCAGCGCTCGCCGCAGCTTCCGTACGCGGCGCCCATGAGGGCGCTCACGGCATTGCCGATGTCGGCGTCGGGCATCACGATGGCGTGGTTCTTGGCGCCGCCCAGGGCTTGCACGCGCTTGCCGTGCTTGCAGCCTTCGGCATAGATGTACTCGGCGATGGGGGTGGAGCCGACGAAGCTCACGGCCTTGACGCGTGCGTCCTGCAGCAGCGTGTCCACGGCCAGCTTGTCGCCGTTGACGACGTTGAGCACGCCCGGGGGCAGACCGGCTTCCAGCGCCAGCTGGGCGATGAACAGCGTGCTCGTGGGATCGCGCTCGGAGGGCTTGAGCACAAAGGTGTTGCCGCAGGCCACGGCCATGGGCCACATCCACAGCGGCACCATGGCCGGGAAGTTGAAGGGCGTGATGCCCGCCGCCACGCCCAGGGCCTGGAACTCGCTCCACGAGTCGATGCCGGGGCCGACGTTGCGGCTGTGCTCGCCCTTGAGCAGCTCGGGCGCGTAGCTCGCGTACTCCACGTTCTCGATGCCGCGCTGCAGCTCGCCGTGCGCATCGCTGAGCACCTTGCCGTGCTCGGCCGTGATCATGGCGGCGATCTTGTCGGCGTTTTCTTCGAGCAGCACCTTGAGCTTGCCCATCACCCGGGCGCGCTTGAGCGGCGGGGTATTGCGCCAGGCCGGAAAGGCCGCTTCCGCCGAGGCGATGGCGCGCTCCACCGTGGCCTTGCTGGCCAGCGCGACATTGGTGGTGGACTGGCCCGTGGCGGGGTTGAAGACCGGCTGCGTGCGCTCGGTGTCGGCGACGATCTGGCCGTCGATCAGGTGGCCGACGGTGGTGGTGACGTTCTTGTCGTGGTTCATGGCAACAGGGATTGGATGGAAAGTGGCGGGCTCAGGCAGTCTCGGCCAGGGCATCGCCCAGGGCGTTGACGAGGCGATCGATCTCGGCCTTCTCGCTGATGAAGGGCGGTGCCAGCTGGATGGTGTCGCCGCCGTAGCGCACGTAAAAGCCCTTCTTCCAGCAGTTCATCGCGATCTCGTAGGGGCGGCGTGCCGGCTCGCCCGGCAGCGGGGCAATCGTGATGCCCGCGGCGAGGCCGTAGTTCCGAATGTCCAGCACATGCTTGCTGCCCTTGAGGCTGTGCACGGCCTGCTCGAAGTGCGGGCTCAGCGCGTTCACGCGGCCGATGGCGTCTTCGCTCTGCAGCAGGTCCAGCGCGGCGATGCCGGCGGCGCAGGCCACGGGGTGGGCCGAGTAGGTGTAGCCGTGCGGGAACTCGAGCATGTACTCGGGGCCGCCCGCCGCCATGAAGGTGTCGTAGATGTCCTTGCTGGCCACCACGCCGCCCAGGGGCTGGGCGCCGTTGGTCACCTGCTTGGCGAAGTTCAGGATGTCCGGCGTCACGCCGAAGGCCTCGGCACCGGTCCAGGCGCCCGAACGGCCGAAGGCGGTGATCACTTCATCAAAGATCAGCAAAATGTTGTTCTGCGTGCAGATCTCGCGCAGGCGCTGCAGGTAGCCCACAGGGGGGATCACCACACCGGCCGAGCCCGAGAAGGGCTCGACGATCACGGCCGCGATGTTCGAGGCATCGTGCAGCGCGATCACGTCCAGCAGGCGGTCGGCCAGTTCCTTGCCCGTGGGGGGCATGCCCTGGTGGAAGGATCCGGCTGCGGGCTGGGTATGGGGCAGATGGTCGGCTTCGACTCCCTGGCCGAAGAGCTTGCGGTTGGCTGCGATGCCGCCCACCGAGATGCCGCCGAAGTTCACGCCGTGGTAGCCCTTTTCGCGGCCGATCAGGCGCGTCTTGCTGGCCTGGCCCTTGGCACGCCAGTAGGCACGCGCCATCTTGAGCGAAGTGTCGGCCGCTTCCGAGCCCGATCCGGTGAAGAACACGTAGTCCAGGCCGTCGGGCGTGATGGCCTTGATGCGGTTGGCCAGCTCGAACGAGAGCGGGTGGCCGAACTGGAAGGCCGGCGCGTAATCAAGCTTCATTGCCTGCTTGCCCACGGCCTCGGCGATCTCGCGGCGGCCATGGCCCAGGCCTGTGCACCACAGGCCCGACAGGCCGTCGAAGATCTTGCGGCCGTCCGAATCCGTGTAGTACGCACCGCTGCCCTCCACGATCATGCGCGGCGCGGCCTTGAACTGGCGGTTGGCCGTGTAGGGCATCCAGTGGGCGTCGAGCCAGGCGGCGTCCAGGCGGTCACCGCCAGCGTCGGAAGCGGGTTTTTCGATGTTGACGAAGCTCATGGGAAATCTCCAGTGCAAAACAGCGGCCGCAAGGCGGGCCGGGCCCAGGCAAAAGCGGGTCTTGGGCGGATTGTTGCCCCCGGTGATAATCTCTCAAATAATGCAATATCAATGTTTACTTGCGCATTTATGCAAGTAACAGCCGGACCGCCATGAACACCAAGAACCGCGCCGTGCTCGGCCAGCTCAGCGACATGGACCTGCGCTTGCTGCAGGTGTTCAAGGCCGTCGCCGAGTGCGGGGGCATGTCGGCCGCGGAGCTGGAGCTGAACATCGGCACCAGCACGGTGAGCCGCCACGTCAAGGACCTGGAGACCCGCCTGGGCCTGACCCTGTGCCGGCGCGGGCGTGCCGGCTTCGCCCTCACGCCCGAGGGCCAGCGCGTCTACGACGAGACGCTGCGCCTGCTGGCCTCGGTGCAGGGTTTTCGCAATGCGGTGGACGACATCCATGCGCGCATGGGCGGGCAGCTCGCGGTGGCCGTGTTCGACAAGACCGCCACCAACCCGGCCGCCCGCATCGGCCAGGCCATCGCCGCCTTTGCCAGGCAGGCGCCCGACGTGCACCTGCAGATGCACGTCGGCACCATCAATGCCATTGAGCGCGGGGTGATCGACGGCACCTTCCAGGTCGGCATCATCCCGGCGCACCGCGCCTCGCAAAGCCTGCTGTACACCGACCTGTTCACCGAGACCATGCTGTTGTACTGCGGCGCGGGCCACCCGCTGTTCGGGGTCGACGACACCTCGCTCGACTGGGAGGCACTGCGCCATCAGCCCTTCGCCGGCCTGGGATACCACTCGCCCAACATGGAACTGAGCCACCAGGCACGCCTGTCGCGCACCGCCACCGGCTTCGACCAGGAATCGATCGCCACGCTCATCCTCTCGGGCCGCTACCTCGGCTTTTTGCCCGACCACTATGCCGAGGTCTACGAGCGGCGCGGCCTGATGCAGGCGGTGCAGCCCGCGTTGCTGCGCTACAGCTGCCAGTTCGTGGGCCTGCTGCGCCGCTCACCCGAGCCCTCGCGCGCGGCGCAGGCCTTCCAGCAATGCCTGGCACAGGCCCACGGCGTGGACTGAGCCCCCTCAATCGGGCTGCGCGCCCGATTTTTTCACCAGCTCCGCCCAGCGCGGGATCTCGCGCGCCATGTGCGCGGCCAGTTCCTCGGGCGTACTGGCCACGATGTCCATGCCCAGCTGGTCATGCAGCTTGACCTGCACATCGGGCTGTTTGAGCGCCCTGGTGATCTCGGCGTTCAGGCGCTGCACCACGGTCTTGGGTGTGCCCTTGGGCGCATAGACCGCCTGCCAGGACGACATCTCGAAGCCCGGTACGCCAGACTCCACCATGGTCGGCAGTTCGGGCGCCAGCGTGATGCGCCTGGCAGTGGTCACGGCCAGCAGTTTCACGCGCCCGGCCTTGGCCAGGGGCAGCGCCGCCGTCATCTGGTCGAACATGAAGGCCACCTGGCCAGCAGCTACGTCGGTCAGGGCCGGTGGCGTGCCCTTGTAGGGGATGTGCGTGAGCTTCACGCCGATCAAGTCGCCGAACAGCTCGCCCGCCAGGTGGGTGGAGGTGCCCGAACCCGAGGAGGCGAACATGCGTTTGGAGGGGTCTTTCTTGAGCAGCTCCACCAGTTCGGCCACCGAGTTCACGCCCAGCGCGGGGTTGATGATGAGCACATTGGGCAGCGTGGCCACCAGCGCCACGGGTTCGAAGTCGCGCACCGGGTGGTACGACAGGTTCTTGTACAGGCTGGCATTGATGGCGTGGGTGCTGATGGTGCCGCCGAACAGGGTGTAGCCGTCCGGCGCGGCCTTGGCGACGTAGGCGGCGCCGATGCCGCCGGCCTGGCCCGGTTTGTTCTCCACCACCACGGACTGCTTGAGCGCCTCCTGCAGCTTGTTGGCCAGCACGCGGCCGATGGTGTCGGTGGAGCCCCCGGGCGTGAAGGGCACCACATAGGTGATGGGCTTGGCGGCCGGCCATTCCTGGGCCGCGGCCCACTGGGGCAGGGCAGGGAGCAGGGCAACCAGCGCGAGCACGGCCGCGCGGGGGATGGGGGATGGCATGGTGGTTTGTCTCCTGTCGTTGTGGTGTCGTTGTAGGCAGTGCAGTGCAGACGAGGCCTCAGCGCCCCTGGGCCTGCCGCCAGGCGGCGAACTGGCCGGGCGTGGCCGGGTCCGTGGGCGGGTACAGGCCCAGGATGGAGCGGCCCTGCAGCACCTGCTCCGTCACGAAGTCCTCGAATGCCGTCATCTCCGTGGCCTCGGCCGCGATCTCGTCGGCCAGGTGCGCGGGGATCACCACCACGCCTTCGCCATCGCCCACCATGACGTCGCCCGGGAACACCGCCACGTCGGCGCAACCGATGGGCACGTTGATGTCCAGCGCCTGGTGCAAGGTGAGGTTGGTGGGGGCCGACGGGCGCTGGTGGTAGGCCGGCATGGACAGCGCCGCGATCTCGGGCGTGTCGCGAAAGCCGCCATCGGTCACCAGCCCGGCCACGCCGCGCTGCATGAGGCGCGAGGCCAGGATGGAGCCGGCCGACGCGGCACGCGCGTCCTTGCGGCTGTCGATCACCAGCACCGCGCCCGGCGGGCATTCCTCCACGGCCTTGCGCTGCGGGTGGTTACGGTCCTGGAAGACGCTGATGGGGTTCAGGTCCTCGCGCGCCGGGATGTAGCGCAGCGTGAAGGCCTCGCCCACCATGTTGGCGCGGCTGCCGCGCAAGGGATGCACGTCCTGCAGAAACTGGTTGCGCAGGCCGCGCTTGAACAGCGCAGTGCACAGGGTGGCGGTACTGACGTGGGCGAGCAGCCCGCGGGTGGTGGGTTTCAGTGGCATGTCGAGGGCAGCGAAGTGGTGGTCAGAAGATGTCGGGTTCGGGCACGGGCGCGCCGAAGCCGGTTTCGAGGAAATCGAAGTCGCAGCCCTGGTCGGCCTGCAGGATGTGGCGGCTGAACATCCAGCCATAGCCCCGCTCGAAGCGCGCGGGCGGTGGTGTCCACTGCGCGCGGCGGCGCGCCAGTTCGGCGTCGTCCACCTCCATGTGGATGCGGCGCGCGGGCACGTCCACGGTGATCAGGTCGCCGGTGCGCACCAGCGCCAGGGGCCCGCCGATGTAGGCCTCGGGCGCGGCGTGCAGGATGCAGGCGCCGTAGCTCGTGCCGCTCATGCGCGCGTCGGACAGGCGCAGCATGTCGCGCACGCCCTGCTTCACCAGCTTTGCCGGTATGGGCAGCATGCCCCACTCGGGCATGCCGGGCCCGCCCTGAGGGCCGGCGTTGCGCAGCACCAGGATGTGGCCCGGCGTCACGTCCAGGTCGGGGTCTTCGACGGCGGCCTTCATGCTCGCATAGTCATCGAACACCAGGGCCGGCCCGGTGTGCTGCTGCAGGTGCGGCGCGCAGGCGCTGGGTTTGATCACCGCGCCGTCGGGCGCCAGGTTGCCGCGCAGCACGGCCAGCGCGCCCTCGGCGTAGATGGGGTTCGAGAGCGGCCGGATCACGTCGTCGTTGAACACCGACGCACCCTCGATGTTCTCGCCCAGCGTGCGGCCGGTGACGGTGTGCGCGCCCAGGTGCAGCAGCTGCGGCATGCGCGACATCAGGCCCGGCAGGCCGCCGGCGTAGTAGAAGTCCTCCATCAGGTAGGTGTCGCCGCTGGGCCGCACATTGGCCAGCACCGGCACCACGCGGCTGGCGGCGTCGAAGTCGTCAAGCGTCACCGCGCAGTGCGCACCCGCACGGCGCGACATGGCCACCAGGTGCACGATGGCGTTGGTCGAGCAGCCCACCGCCATGGCGATGCGGATGCCGTTGAGGAAGGACTCGCGGCTGAGCAGCCGTGCGGGCGTGAGCTCGTTCCACACCATGTCGACGATGCGCCGGCCGCTCTCGGCGCTCATGCGTACGTGGTTGGCGTCGGGGGCGGGGATGGACGAGGCCCCGGGCAGCGTCATGCCGATGGCCTCGGCGATGGCCGTCATGGTGCTGGCCGTGCCCATGGTCATGCAGGTGCCGTGGCTGCGCGCAATGCCGGCCTCCACGCCCTGCCACTGCTCCTGGCTCAGGTTGCCGGCGCGCCGCTCGTCCCAGAGCTTCCAGGCATCCGAGCCCGAGCCCAGCACCTGGCCGTTGTAGTTGCCGCGCAGCATGGGGCCGGCGGGCACGAAGATGCACGGCAGGCCCGCGCTCGTGGCGCCCATCAGCAGTCCGGGGCCGGTCTTGTCGCAGCCGCCCATCAGCACCGCGCCATCGACCGGGTGGCTGCGCAGCAGTTCCTCGGTCTCCATCGCCAGCATGTTGCGGTAGAGCATGGTCGTGGGCTTGACGAAAGCCTCGGCCAGCGAAATGGCCGGTAGCTCGATGGGAAAGCCCCCCGCCTGCAACACCCCGCGCTTGACGTCCTCCACCCGCTGGCGGAAATGGCCGTGGCAGGGATTGATGTCCGACCAGGTGTTGACGATCGCGATGATGGGCTTGTCCACCCAGTCCTCGGGGGCGTAGCCCATCTGCATGATGCGCGAGCGGTGGCCGAAGGAACGCAGGTCATCGGGCGCGAACCAGCGAGCGCTGCGCAGGGAATCGGGGGTGCGTCGGGTCATATGGCGCATTAAAGCACTAGTATATTAGTGCGTCAACGCCATGCAATGCGACAATCCCGACGCTATGAACGTAACGCAATGAACGCGAGAGAAAAAGTCCGGCTCGACCGCTCGCGCCATGCCGCGCCCCAGGTCTTCGACAAGCTGCGCGAGGCCATCGTCTCGCTCGACCTGGCGCCCGGTACCGTGCTGGCGCGGGCCGAGCTGGCCGAGCAGTTCGGCATCAGCCAGACGCCCGTGCGCGATGCCCTGCTGCGCCTGGGCGAAGAAGGCCTGGTCGACATTTTCCCGCAGCACGCCACCGTGGTCAGCCGCATCGACATCGAGGCCGCGCGCCAGGCGCACTACCTGCGCCGCTCCATTGAGCTGGAGGTGGTGCGCACCCTGGCCCTGGCACCCGACGACGCCGTGCTGGCCCGCCTGCGCGCCCAGGTGGCCGCCATGGCGGCCGTGATGGGCCCGGCCCACTATCGCGAGTTCGTCGAGGCCGACCAGGGCTTTCACCAGCGCATGTACGAGGCCGCCGGCGTGGCTGGCCTGTGGGACCTGGTGCGGCGCCGCTCCGGCCATGTGGACCGCCTGCGCCGCCTGCACCTGCCCACCGAGGGCAAGACCGAGGCCGTGCTGGCCGACCACCGGCGCATCGTGGAGGCCATCGCGGCCGGCGATGTCCAGGCCGCGCAGGACGCGCTGCGCCAGCACCTGTCAGGCACGCTGAGCCAGGTGGACGAGATCTGCGCACGCCACCCCGACTACGTGCAGGTCTGAGCGCCTTGGCCTGCGCCGTCCTCCCGGAGTGCAGGCACTTGCTGACGGCGGAAATCCGCGGGGGTGCAGCCTGCTTCTCGCCGAAAGAACTTGCTGAAATTGGTCGCCTCGTCGAAGCCTAGGCGCTCGGCGATGCGCGCCACCGGCACGCCGGTGTGCAGCAGCAGGCGCTTGGCTTCCAGGCAGATGCGCGCGGCGATGAAGGCCTTGGCGCCCATGCCGGCGGCAGCGCTGGTGGCGCGCGCCAGGCTCTTTTCCGTGCACCCCAGCGGACCGGCGTAGTCGGCCACCTGGTGCCACTGCGCAAACCGCTGCTCCAGCAATTGCCGAAAGCGCTCAAAGCGCTCTATCGCGCGGTGGTTCGCAGGCTCCCGGTGGCCACGCTGGCCATGGGCGATGAGCAGCCGCGCGAGCAAGGCATGGAGCTGGTAGCGCAGCAGCGCGTGCAGGTCCTGCGCCGGCGCATTGGCCGCAGCGTCCGTGCGCATCTGCACGATGGCTTGCGCCACCGCGCGGGCCTCCTCGCCGCCCAGCGCCAGGTGGACGGGAAACCGCTCCAGCCCGACGACCAGGCGCAGGTCGCTGGCCGGCGCACTGGCGGTGAAGAGGAACTCCGGGCGCAGCAGCATGACCCAGCCTTCCCAGTCCTGCCCCGTCCCGAAGTGGTGGGCCTGGCCGGGCCGGATGGCAAGCAGCGATCCAGGTCCGCAAGGCACGGGCTCGAAGTCGATCACCTGGGTGCAACTGCCGCGGGTGACCAGCACCAGCATGTGGAAGGCGTAGCGGTGGGTGCGCTGCACCTCCCCTTCCGGTCCGCGCTGGCGCAGGTCGGACATCGGGAAGACCTCCAGGTCCAGCCCGTAGGACGCGGGCGGGCGGTAGTCGAAGCGTTCGATGTCGGCGGCGCTCCATCCTTTCTTCTTCGGGACCATCGCTTTCCTTGGATTGGGTGCTCACCGCATTTTGTCCGATAAGTATCTCTCTTTGGCGCGCAGTTACCGTGCCGTTTCCCACCCCGGGTCCAATAATTACCCCATCTTCCAATGCTTCAAGGGGTCCCATGTCTACCATCGATATCGCCAGAAACTACATCCGTGCCGCCCAGACCGGTGACCAGGCCCTGCTGGCCGCCACCGTGTCGCCCAGCGTGGTCTGGCACCAGCCCGGTGCCAACCGGTTTTCCGGCACCCACCAGGGCCTGGCCGCCGTGGGGGCGATGATCGGGGGAATGATGGAGGTGTCCCAAGGGACCTTCGCCATCACCGAGGCCCGGCACTACATGGAAAACGGGAACTGGGTGGCCGTCAGCATCCGCTTTTGCGGCGATCGCGAGGGCGCCAGCCTGGACCAGGTGGGCATGGACCTGCTGCGCATCCAGGATGGCAAGGTCGCGGAAGTGTTTCTTTTCTCCAGCGACCCGGCGCAGGAGGACCGCTTCTGGGGCCAGTGACCATTCCGGCAGGATGGGTGGTCGCGCACGAAATCCGGCGGCACCGGATAATCCGGCCATCCATCGCCACCGCGAGCACTCCACCATGGCCTCCATTTCCTCGATCGGTTCCTCCGGCATGCAGGCCGCCCAGTTGCGGCTCGACGCCTCGGCCAACAACGTGGCCAACATGAACACGCCGCGCTACAAGAGCGAGGTGGTGGACCAGCAAGCCACCCAGGGTGGCGCCGGCGTGACCGGCACCGTGCGCCGCAGCCAGGAAGAGGGCGTGGCGCTGGAGAAGGAAGCCGTTGAGCAGATGTCGGCCACCTACGCCTTCAAGGCCAGCCTGCAGGTGGTGAAGACCCAGGACCAGATGATGGGCTCACTGCTCGACGTCAGAGCCTGAGCTATCGACCCTCCGGAATGAAAAAGGCGGCCCCAGAGGCCGCCTTTTCTTTTCCACAGCGCTGAAATCCATCAGCGCAGCTCGCCGTACTGGGTGCTGCTCAGATCCGGGCCGCGCTCTTCCGAGCCCGGCATCTCCGTGTCCTCGAAGCCCGTCGCGCTGGGCGGCCGGGGGCGGATGGGGCCCGAGCGCACGGGCACGCCACCGGGCCGCGCCGCAGTGACGGGCGTGGGGTTGGTGCCGGCGGCATCGGCCAGGGCGCGCTTGAAGGCGGCCACTTCGTCGGCCTCGATGGGCTCGAAGCGGGGCACGGGGCGGGTGGCTTCGTAGTCCACCGGCGCAGGCGAGCGCGGAGCCGTGCCTGTCAGCGGGGCCGGGGCGGTCGCCACGGGTGCGGCGGCGCGCAGCGGGGCCGGGCGCGAGATGGGGGCAGATGGCGTGGCCGTCAGCGGGGCAGGGGCGGATACCGGCGGCAGCGGGCGCCGCACTGCGGCAGGGGCGGGCGCGGCACCACCGAGCGGCAAGGCCGCACCCAGCGGCGCGATGCCTTTTTGTGGAATGCCAACGGCCACATGGTCGTTGATGCGCCAATAGACGGCGGTCACCAGGATGTCGTAGCGCGTCTTGGCGGTCTGGGCGATCAGCGCCTCGATCTCGGACAGGCGCACCGTCTCGCCACCGTATTCACGCGCCAGGTCCATCATCACCAGGAATTGGCGGCCGCGCTGGTCCAGCGACAGCACCTTGAACTTGTAGCTGGCCGAGAGCACACCGGCGCGCACCATGGCGTCGCGCACCACGGTGTACAGCAGTTCGCGCCGCTCCATGCGCTCGTTCTTGCGGTTGGCAGCGTGCTCGGGCGGCACGGGGTCGAGAATGGGCTTGCCCTGGCGGCCGGCAGCCAGCGGTACCGTGGCATCGGCATTGAGCAGGCCCGAAGGCTCCGACGCCGCGTTGGGCCGGGGCTTGGGCGGTGCCGGTTTGCGGCTGAACCAGCTGAACAGTGACATGGCTTGCTTTCCTCGGGGTGCGCCTGCAGTGGGTTGTCCGATTCGAGTGTACCGCGAGCCCTGTACCCCCAACGACGCCACCGGTCCCGAAAGGGCTGCCGGCCGACAGCGGTGTCAGGTCGCCGCAACGCGCCGGCGGCGATTGCCCAGGCGCTTGGCCAGCACGGATCCAGCGGCCATGGCCAGGCCCAGGGCGATCGCGGGCTGCCGGTTGGTCAGCTCGGTGAAGCGGATGGCCGTCAGGCTCCACAGCTTGCACGGCCCGCTGGCCTGCACCGTGGCACTGCGCGCGCGGTGCGAAAAGAAGGCGCCTTCGCCCAGGACGGAACCGGGACCCACGATGGCCAGGCGCAAGCGCTCCTTCTCATCCTGGAAGTGCACGCTCAGGCTCCCGCTTTCCACGAAGTACAGGGTGCGGTCGGTCGTGCCCTGGGTGAACAGCACATGGCCCGTGGGGATGATGCAGGGCAGCAGGTACGAGGCCACGACATCCCATTGTGCGGGCGTCAGCGGGTTGGTCATGCTGTCGTCTGCACTGGCCTGGGCGATGGCATCGATCAGGCCCTGGAGATCGACTCTGGAGGCAGCGGGAGAAAGGACATTCATGGTTGCTTATAAAGTAACCCTGTTACACGTGGCACACAAGCGCTGTTTACGTCCGTTTACAACAAAAGAACGGGCGCAAAGTGTTGCAGGGCACTATTTTCCGATGCAAAAGCTCGAAAAAATCACGCCCAGCAGGTCATCGGACGTGAACTCGCCGGTAATGGCGCCCAGCGCGTTCTGGGCCAGGCGCAGTTCCTCGGCCAGGATATCCAGGGCGGGGGCGTGCGCCTGTAACTGCATATGCGATTCATCCAGGTGGGCGGTCACCGCCTGCAAAGCCTGAACATGGCGGGCGCGGGCAATGTACACACCCTCGGGGGCAGACTGCCAGCCAGCTACTTCCAGCAGCGTGCGGCGCAATTCTTCCAGGCCCGCTCCCGTGCGCGCCGACAGCCGCACCGAGCGGCCCTCGCCCTGCAGCCGGGCGACCGTGGCCGCATCCACGCAATCGGTCTTGTTCCAGACGTCGATCACCGGAACCGAGGCGGGCAGGCGCAGCGCCATGTCGGCGCCAATCGCGGCATCGCTCGCCGCGTAGTCGGCCGTGTGGGCGCGCGACAGGTCGTGCAGGAAAAGCACCGCATCGGCCCCGGCGATCTCGTCCCAGGCGCGGGCGATGCCGATGCGCTCCACCTCGTCCTCGCTGTCACGCAGGCCAGCGGTGTCGATCACGTGCAGCGGCACCCCCTCGATCTGGATGGTTTGCTGCACCTTGTCGCGCGTGGTGCCGGCAATGGGGGTGACGATGGCCAGCTCCGCCCCCGCCAGCGCGTTCAGCAGCGAGCTCTTGCCCGCGTTGGGCTGGCCAGCGATCACCACCTTGATGCCCTCGCGCAGCAGTGCGCCCTGCTGCGCCCGCTGGCGCACGCGCGCCAGGGTCTGCTGCAGGCGGTCGAGCTGGCCCTGGGCATCGGCCTGTTTCAGGAAGTCGATGTCCTCCTCGGGGAAGTCCAGCGTCGCCTCCACCAGCATGCGCAGGTGGATCAGCGCGTCGCGCAGGGCATGGATCTCGTTCGAGAACGCGCCCGTGAGCGAGCGGCTCGCGCTGCGTGCCGCGGCCGAGGTGGAGGCGTCGATCAGGTCGGCAATCGCCTCGGCCTGGGCCAGGTCGATCTTGTCGTTGAGAAACGCGCGCTCGGTGAACTCCCCCGGCTCGGCCACGCGCAGCCCGGCCAACACCGCGGCACCACCACCGGCCTGCACGACCGCAGCCGCCTCCAGGCAGCGGGCCACCAGCAGCTGCAGCACCACGGGCCCGCCATGGGCCTGCAGCTCCAGCACGTCCTCACCGGTATAGGAGTGCGGCGCCGGAAAGTACAGCGCCAGCCCCTGGTCGATGGCCTGCCCGTCCGCATCGCGAAACGGCAGGTAGTGCGCCTCGCGCGGGCGCAGGTCGCGCCCGCACAGCGCCTGCACCAGCGGGGCAATGCCCTTGCCCGAGACGCGCACGATGCCCACGGCGCCGCGCCCCGGGGCAGTGGCAATGGCAACGATGGGGTCGGCGTGGCGGGCAAGCATGGTGGGCGTGACTTTACAGGGTAGGGCGTTCAATGAAAAAGGCCGCTTGCGCGGCCTTTCGGGGGAGTCAGCGACCCGTGGGCCGCCAATGCACTTACTTGAACTTGGGCAGGTTGAACTGCGGCGGCACGCCCATGCGGGTGTTGATGAGCCACTGTTGCGCGATGGACAGGATGTTGTTCGTCAGCCAGTACAGCACCAGGCCAGCCGGGAAGAAGAAGAACATCACGCTGAAGATCAGCGGCATGAACCACATCATCTTGGCCTGCATCGGGTCCGGCGGCGCGGGGTTCAGGGCGGTCTGCAGCAGCGAGCTGGCCGTCATCAACAGGGGCAGGATGAAGAACGGGTCCGGCGCCGACAGGTCGTGGATCCAGAGAATCCAAGGCGCGTTGCGCATTTCCACGCTGGACAGCAGCACCCAGTACAGCGCGATGAACACGGGGATCTGGATCATGATGGGGAAGCAACCGCCCATGGGGTTGACCTTCTCCTCGCGGTAGATGCGCATCATCTCCTGCTGCATCTGCTGCGGCTTGTCCTTCA
>JAZKEE010000086.1:0-10460 GCA_040387235.1 Pseudomonadota bacterium | reverse complement strand
CGCGACGCCAGCTGCGTGAGGATGGAGCCCACGCCGCCCGATGCGCCGATGATCAAGAGCGACTTGCCCTCGGGCTTCTTGCCGGGCTGCACACCCAGGCGGTCGAACAGCATTTCCCACGCGGTGATGGCCGTGAGGGGCAGCGCAGCGGCCTGGGCGAAATCGAGGCTCTTGGGTGCATGGCCCACGATGCGCTCATCCACCAGGTGCAGCTCGGCGTTGGTGCCGGGGCGGGCGATGGAGCCGGCGTACCACACGCGGTCGCCGGGCTGGAACAGGGTGACATCGGGGCCCACGGCCTTCACGATGCCGCTGGCGTCCCAGCCCAGCACCTTGTAGTCCTGCCCTTCGACCGGGGCGCTGCGCGAGCTGCTGCCACGCACCTTGGTGTCCACGGGATTCACGGAGACGGCCTTGACCTCCACCAACAGGTCATGGCCGGAGGCCACGGGTTCAGGCTGGGTGATATCGAGCAGCGCATCGGGGTGGCTGATGGGCTGGGATTGCTGGTAACCAACGGCTTTCATGGAGAAGGTCCTTTCAGGAGAGAGCGTAAGCAAAAAAGAAGACAGTTGAACGGGTCAGGCGATTTCCAGGTCGATGGCAGCTGCCTCGTACGCCGCGTAGTCGCTGTAGCCCGATGCATCGCCGCCGAACAGCGCCTTGGCATCGAACGCGGCCAGGGGCAGCCCCTCGGCCAGGCGCCGGGGCAGGTCGGGGTTGGCGATGAAGGGGCGGCCAAACGCCACCAGGTCGGCAAAGCCATCGCTGAGCACCTGGCTGGCGCGTGCGGCGTCGTAGCCGCCGGCCACGATCACGCGGCCCTGGTAGGCCTGGCGCAGCGCGGTGCGAAACGCATCGGGAATCTGCGGCGCATCGGCCCAGTCGGCCTCCACCAGGTGCAGGTAGGCCAGGCCCGTGGCGTCGAGATGGCGCGCCAGGTGCAATATGGTGGGAATGATCTCGGGGCAGTCCATGCCGCGCTGGGTGATGAAGGGCGCCAGCCGCATGCCCGTGCGCTCGGCCCCGGCCTCGCTGGCCACGGCGGCGGCCACTTCCAGCGCAAAGCGCGTGCGGCCTTCCAGCGTGGCGCCGGTGTACGCATCGGTGCGCTGGTTCGAGGTGGTGCGCAGGAACTGGTCGATCAGGTAGCCATTGGCGCCATGGATCTCCACGCCATCGAAGCCGGCGCGCATGGCATTGGCCGCCGCGCGGCGAAAGTCGCCAATCACGGCCCGGATATCCGCCGCCGTCAGCGCACGCGGCACGGGGCTGTCGACCATGCGGCCCACACCATCGGCGCCCGCCACCCACACCTGGGCCTGCGGTGCAATGGCCGAGGGTGCCACGGGCAGGCCATCGGCATGGAAGCTGGCGTGCGACATGCGCCCCACGTGCCACAGCTGCAGCACCATGCGCCCGCCCGCCGTGTGCACTGCATCGGTCACGCGGCGCCAACCGTCCACCTGCGCATCGCTGTAGATGCCGGGCGTGAAGCTGTAGCCCTGGCCCTGGGTCGAGATCTGCGTGGCCTCGCTCACGATCAGGCCGGCACTGGCGCGCTGGGCGTAGTACTGCGCCATCAGCGCATTGGGCACGTCGCCCGGCTGGCTGCTGCGGGCGCGCGTCATGGGCGCCATCACGATGCGGCTGGGCAGCGCCAGCGGGCCCAGTTGCAGGGGGCGGAACAGAGGGGACACGGTGGCAGTCATGGGCTTGAACTCCGGTGGCAGATGGGGGTTGAATGGCGGCATTGCCCAGCATTGCCGCTTGCATGCCGCAATGGTCCGCCTTTGCACCTGGTTGAAAAACCACCCGCAGATTGAAGCCACTTTCAATAAAATATTGAAAATACCTCCCCAACCCCACCCACCACCCCGCCCCAGGCCATGCGATGAAAGCCCTGCAAGACCTCGACATCTTCGTGCGCACCGTCGACAACGGCAGCCTCTCGGCCACCGCCCGAGCGCTGGACCTCACCCCCGCAGCCACCAGCGCGGCCCTGAAGCGCCTGGAGGCCGAACTGGGCGTGCAGCTCTTCGTGCGCTCCACGCGCAGCCTGCGGCTCACGCAACAGGGCGAGGTCTTCCTGGAGCAATGCCGCCCGGCGCTGGCCGCCCTGCAGCAGGCCGGCCAGCAACTGGCCGCAGGCGGGCAGGCGCTGCGCGGGGTGCTGCAGCTGTCGGCCCCGTCGGACCTGGGGCGCAACGTGCTGCTGCCCTGGCTGCACGAGTTCCAGGAGCAGCACCCGCAGGTGGACATTCGCCTGCAGCTGTCGGACCGCGTGGCCAACGTCTACAGCGACCCGGTGGACGCCGCGTTTCGCTACGGCAAGCCACCGGACTCGGGCCTGGTCGCCCTGCCCCTGGCACCCGCCGTGCGCCGCGTGCTGTGCGCAGCGCCCGCCTACATCGCAAAGCATGGCGCGCCCGCCACGCCGCACGAACTCACGGGCCACGACTGCCTGTGCTTCATGCTGGGCGACGAGGTGCACGACCGCTGGCGCTTTGCCCCCCGTGACGGCGGCCCCGAGGTGACCGTGCGCGTGCGCAGCGTCAACGTGTCGAACGACGGCGACGCCGTGCGCCGCTGGGCCTTGCTGGGCAAGGGCATTGCCTACAAGGCAGGGCTGGACGTGGCGGCAGACCTGGCCGCAGGCCGGCTGCAGGCGCTGTGCCCGGCGTGGACCACGGAGCCCACACCGCTGTTCCTGGTGGTGCCCAGCCGCCGGCAGCTCACGCCGCTGGTGCGGGCGCTCAGGGACTTCGTGGCGCTGAGGACCGCGGCACTGCCCACACCGCCGCTCCCACCGCCGCCGCAGTGACGGCCGACCCGGCCGATCACCCCGCCGGCTTCGGGAGCGGCCCCCACAGGCTGGGCGTGTGCTCGCGGTTGCGCATCCAACCCGGAACGTCCGCCGCAGGCATGGGCGGGGCGATGTGAAACCCCTGCACCAGGTCGCAGCCCTGCCTGCTCAGCACCTGCATCTGCGCCTCGGTCTCCACGCCTTCGGCGACGACCTCCATGCCCAGCCCGTGCGCTAGCTGTATGACGGCCTGCACCACATGGCGGGCCTGTTCGCTGCTGGCCAGGTCGGTGACGAAGCTGCGGTCGATCTTGAGCTGCCGTGCAGGAATGTGGCGCAGGTGCGCCAGTGACGAGTAGCCGGTGCCGAAGTCGTCGATGGACAGCCGCACCCCCAGGGCCGCGATGCGTTCGAGCGTGGCGCGCTCTTGCACCGAGTGCTCCATCATGGTCGATTCGGTGATCTCGCACACCAGCTGCGAAGGGCGCAGCCGGTGCGCCGCCAGGGCCTGGCCGATGCGCTCCACCAGGTCGGGCTGGCGCAACTGGTGGGGCGACAGGTTGATGGCAATGTGGCACCGCAGTCCCTGCGCCTGCCACTGCGCCAGCTGGGCGCTGGCCGTGTCGATCACCCAGTTGCCGATGGCGCCGATGAGGCCATAGCGTTCGGCCAGCGGGATGAAGATCTCGGGGCTGACCTGCCCGAACTTCTCGTGCTCCCAGCGCAGCAGGGCCTCCAGGCCGTGCACCTGGCCCTGGGTGCAGTCCACCTTGGGCTGGTAGTGCAGCACCAGGTCGCCGCGCTCCAGCGACTCGCGCAGTGCCTGGCGCATCAGCACCGCTTCGGTGCCCTCGTCGGACATGGACCTTTCGTACAGCACGCAGCAGCTGCCGCCGGCGCGCTTGGCTTCGTACATCGCCGCGTCGGCGCAGGCCAGCAGGCGGTCGCCCGAGGGCTCCTGCACGGGGTGCAGCACCACGCCGATGGAGCACGACAGCGACACCCGGTGGCGGCCCACAGAATACGGGCGCCGCAACACCTCGATGATGCGGCCGCCCACGCGCATGGCATCCTCGCCCGCCGTGGGCGACTCGATCAGCGCCACGAACTCGTCCCCGCCCAGCCGGGCCAGCAGGTCAGCGCCCCGCACGACGGACTGCAGGCGCCGCGCCACCTCCTTGAGCACGCCATCGCCCGCTGCATGGCCGAAGGTGTCGTTGATGGGTTTGAAGCCATCAAGGTCGATGAACATCACGCCCAGCTCGCAGGGCAGCCCCCCGCCTGTGGGCATGCCCTGCGCGGCAATGCGCTGCAGGGCCTGGTCCAGGCGCTCGTGGAACATGGCGCGGTTGGGCAGGCCGGTGAGCGGGTCCTCGAAGGCCTGGCGCTGCAGCTGGTCGTTGGCCCGGCGCAGCTCGGCATTGGCATGGCGCAGGGAGTCGGCCAGGTCAGAGATGCGGCGCTCGGCGTCCTTTCGCGCGGTGACGTCGCGCGACAGGGCGATGAAGGTGGGCCCCTCCTGCCCTCCCTGCCCGTCTCGTGTGCCGTCGGCCGCCTTGCGCGCCACCGACAGCTCGAACCAGCGCTCTCCAACCGGCAGGTGCAGGCGGTAGGTGCGCGGGCTGGCATGCCCCAGCGTGCGCGCCTCGGCAATGGCCGCCATGGCCAGCTCGCGCAGCTTGGGCGAAAGGGCTTCGCTGACCGTGCGGCCCGTCAGCGCGCGGTGGTGCGTGGCCAGCGCTTCGGAGGCGGGCGCATTGCATTGGATGAAGCGGCCTTGGGCATCGAGCTCGAACAGCAGGTCGGGCAGTGCATCGAGGATGGCTGCGTTGCGTGCCTGTGCGCGCTGCAGGTCGCGCTGGATGCCAAAATTCTTCAGCAGGTGCCGCAGCCGGTGGCCCAGGATGGGCCAGTTCACAGGCTTGGAGATGAAGTCGGTCGCGCCGGCGGCATACGCGTTCTCGACGGACGCCACGTCGTCATTGCCAGTAACCAGCACGATGGGCACGAACGGGCCGGCCTCGTGGCGCAGGACGCCGCACAGCTCGTAGCCATTGAGGCCCGGCATCTCCACATCCAGCAGCACCAGCGAACAAGGCGCCTCGCGGAACGCCAGCAGCGCGGCGGCACCGTCCTCGGCCAGCACGGGCTCGAAGCCGAGCTTGCGCACGGCAGCCCGAAGCATGGCACGCATGACGGGGTCGTCGTCGGCGATCAGCACGCGGATGGCTGCCAGCGGCCCGGTTGCAGGTGGCTGCCCTTTTTCCAGCAGTGCCAGCGCCTCCCTGCTCATGGGTGCGCCTCCAGCACAGCGTGAAGAGCGGCCACGGTGCGGCTGTGGGCAGCGTGCATGCGCGCCAGCCCCTGGCGCACCGCCAGGGCGTCGCCCGCGAGCGCATGGCGCTCGATGCTGCGCATGCCCTCCGCCATCTCCAGCGCGCCCGCATGGGCGGCCGAGGACTTGAGGCTGTGCGCAACGCGTGCGGCCTCGGCAAGCTGGCCATCGACCAAGGCCTGCTCCATACCGGCCAGGCCCTTCGTGGCGGCAGCGAGGAAGCCCGTCACCACCTCGCGCAGCAGCCCGGTGCCGCCGTGCTCGTCCAGGTACAGCAGGGTCTCGACCGCGCGCGCATCGATGGCCGCGTGGTCACCGGCCGGTAGCCCGTTAACTTCTGGCATGCCCACTGGCGTTGCATGCGCGGCCTGCAGCCAGGGCGCAAGGGCCGCGGCCAGGGTGCCCATGCCATAGGGCTTGGCGATGAAGCCGTCCATCCCGCTGGCCCGGCAGCGGGCCGCGTCGTCGGTACCGGCGTTGGCCGTGAGCGCGATGATGGGAAGGCTGGCCCCGCGTCCATCCGGCAGGTCGCGTATCGCCCGGGTGGCGGCATAGCCGTCCACCACGGGCATCTGGCAATCCATGAGCACGGCGTCGAAATCGTGCTGGCGCACCTGTTCGATGGCCTGCGCGCCGTCGTGGGCCTCGCGCCAGGCCAGGCCGAGCTTGCGCAGCATGCCCGCCGCCACGGCGCGGTTGACCGCATGGTCCTCCACCAGCAGCACCGTGCCCTGCAGCCGGGGCACGGAGTCTGCAATCGCCCCTGCCACATCGTCCTCAGGCTCGGCACGGGCTGGCACTGCGCCGGCCAACGGCAGCTCCAGCTGCACCGTGAAGCGCGAGCCGGCGCCCGGCTGGCTCTGCACTGCGATGTCGCCCCCCATGGCCCGTGCCAGGTCGCGGCAGATCGCCAGGCCCAGGCCCGTGCCGCCAAAGCGGCGCGTGGTCGAGCCGTCGGCCTGGGCAAAGCGCTCGAAGATGCGCTGCTGCGCCTCGGCCGGTATGCCGATGCCCGAATCCTCCACCACGATGCCCACCTGGGCGCGCCCGGCCGCCTGCCCCGATGGCCCCACCGACACCCGCACCCTCACGCCGCCGCGCTCGGTGAACTTGATCGCGTTGCCGATGAGGTTGGCCACGATCTGGCGCAGGCGCAGCGGGTCACCCACCAGCCGGCGCTCGGGCATCTGCCACTCTACCTGCGCCTGCAAATCCAGGCCCTTGGCCTGTGCGGGCTGCACGAACATGGCCTGGGCCCCATCGATCTCGCGCCGCAGGTCGAATTCGGCCTGCTCCAGCCGCAGTTGCCCGGCCTCGATCTTGGAGACGTCCAGCACGTCGTCGATCAGCGCCAGCAGGTGCCGGCCCGAGGCCTGCACCGCGCCGGCCCACCCGCGCTGCTCGCCGCTCAGGCCGCTGCCCAGCAGCAGCTCGTTCATGCCCAGCACGCCATTGAGCGGTGTGCGGATCTCGTGGCTGATGGTGGCCAGGAACTCGCTCTTGACCAGGGCCAGTTCCTCGGCAGCCAGGCGCGCGTGATCCAGAGCCCACTGGGCCGCATAGTCCTTGCGCACGATGAACTCGCGCCACCAGCCCACCCCCACCGCCAGCAGGAAGAGCGTGACCACGTGGTAGGACCAGTAGGCCGCCTCGGCCACCGACTGGCCGGGGTGCCACCACAGCGTGGCGCAGAAGGCCGCGAGGATGGACAGGCCCGCCATCAGCGCCCAGCGGAACTGCAGGCCCAGCACGATGAAGCAGTAGAACTCCAGGAAGGTGAAGTTCAGGATGCCGACCCAGGAGTTCAGCCCCTGGCCGCCGGCGGCATCGATGCGCAGCAATATCCAGAACAGGCACAGCGACAGCGCAACGATGAAGCCGGCCAGCACGGGCTGCCAGTGCCGGCGCGTCTGCGGCAAAAAGGTATAAGCCAGGCCCAGCAGCAAAATGGGCACGGCCACCTGCAGCCGCAGCGCGTTGCCCGCCACCGTGGGGTAGGCCAGCCAGTCGACCAGGAAGTCACCCAGCACCAGCAGCAGGCCCAGCACCAGCGCGCCCTGGGCGTAGCGGTGGTAGAACGACAGGTAGTGCTCGCCAAACGCATGCTCGACCTGCGCCGATTCAAAGCGCAGCAGCACCCTCAGCCGCAAGGTGGGCGCGGCGTCCTCAAAAGTGCGGGGGGGCCCGCTGGCGGTGCCCATGGCGGGGAATTGAATCGGTGTAAACGGGCGGTTTGGAGATATCCTATAACGAATTGTTACTTTTGCGCAGCGGAGATTGGCGATGGCCCCGCGGGCCAGTCGGCGGCGCACGCTGGTGGGGGGGGCTACCACCAGATCAGGCCAGGAGCTATACAGGCCCCGCCTGAGGCAGGGTGAAGCTGAGCGCGATCCGCTCCCGCCCCGGAACCGCCGACCTTATCGCACCAGGGATGTCGATGTAAGGGCGGCCCCTCAACAGCCGGTCCGGCTGCAGGAAGCCCGCAAACACCTCGATGCTGACGCGCCCGCTGTCGTCCACCGCCACGTCCTGCGGGCGGATGCCATCGAAGTCAGGCCAGGCGTGGCCCAGCAACTGCTCGGTGGCAGCCTTGCGGGCACCCGCCTTGCCGCGCACCACCAGCCGTGCCAGGTCCAGCGAGCCATCCCACTCCAGCCACAGCGCCAATGCGCCGCTGTCGCGCTTCACCGTCGCCAGTTTCACTGCATGGCAAAAACCATCGGCAGCCACCGCCTGCAATGCCGGCAGGTAGGCATCGCGGTCCACACCGCAGCCATCCAGCACGGTCTGCAGCCCCGCCAGAAACGCTGCATGGGCCGCCAGCGCGCGCTCGGGGGCCGGCAACAGGGCAATGGCATTCCAGTCGGCCGCGATCTCCACCTCGGTGCAGCCATCGAACACCTCGCCGGTCCAGGCGGCTGGCTGCTGCACGCCGTAGACATTGACCTTGGCGATGTCCCTGCCCGTGCGCAGCCGAAGCTTGCGCAGCGTCTTGTGCAACTGGTACTCGATGGGCCCGAGCAGCCACAGCTCGGGCAGAAACCCGGGCGCTCCGCTGGTGCGCGAGTGCCGCGCCAGGTCACGCAGGGCCCGGCCCTGCGGTATGGGTGGGCTGGGCGCGTCACTTCTTTCGTGGTGAATGGCGTGCGTCTTCATCACAGGGTGTCCGGCATGGATGGGCATGGTATCAGCGGGTATCTTGGTACTTGCGGGGGCGCACCGCCAGACCCGTCGCGTAACATGCGGCCCGGTCTGGTCGCACAGCATGGTTTGCGCCAGGATGAAATTGCGGGAGACAAGTTGCCATGCTGCTCAATGTGCAGGAATACGCTGAAGCTTTTCACACCTACTACATCGTGGACTGCGCGGTGCGCGACAGGAACACCTTCTCTTTCGCATTGGACCGTGTCTATAACGACGAAGAGGTGCAAGAAGAGGAGCGCAACAACTGGGATCGATCCCTGCGCGGAAAGCGGCTGGTGACCGTCTTTCGTGACTATCCCGCCGGAGATCGGTTGGGCTACACAAACTTCGAAGCCTGGGGCAGGCTCCAGCTTGGCTCCATGGTGCCCCCCAAGACCCAAAACTTCCTGTACGAGTCCCACCAAGGTCGGGTGTACGTGAATGGATCCGGCGAGGTCGCTTTCGAGAGGCCACTCAATGCCCGGACGAACCCCAACTCGCCGATGCACTCGGACGTCAGTCGCATCAAGACCTTCAACGGCAAGGTCTTCCTGTCGGGTGGGTACCGCGGCTTTGCCGAGCGCCTGGGGCCTGACAGCTACCGAAGCCACATGGCCCTGGTGGATGGCTACCCGCTGGACCATCCCGACAGCGGCCGGGAAGGTTTTGACGACTTCGACATGTTCGCCGAAGACGACATCTACGCCGCCGGTGGCAAAGGCGACGTATGGCACTTCAACGGCAAGGCCTGGCGGCAGATCGCGTTCCCTTCCAATGCCTGGCTCAACACCGTGTGCTGCGGCGGTGATGGCATGGTCTATATCTCGGGCTACGAGGGAATCACCTTCATGGGCCGGGGCGACCAGTGGACACAGATCCACCACGGCGGCATCTACCTCGGCTGGCGCGACATGGTGTGGTTCGAAGACCGCGCCTGGGCCACCAGCGACAACGGGCTGTGGACCATCCGGGATGGCCGTGTGGAGTTCCAGAACCATCTGCTTGCGCCCGAGATCAGCGTGTGCAGCGGCAACCTCTATGTGGGCGACGGAGTGATGCTGATGGCCGGCCTGGGTGGCGCCTGCTTCCGCGAGAACGGGCAGTGGCACAGCATCTTCACTGCCGGCCAGATGGGCAAGCTGCTGCTTGATGCGAAGTGAGCGATGCGAAATTCCCTGGCGCAACAGCGGCAGCATCATTGCAGCAGCGCGCGCCGGTCGTTGTTGAAAGCGCTGTTCATCCGCGCCGATCTGCGGAAAAATGATCACCCTTCCATCTGCTGACACCTATGCAGAACCCATTTCGATCCATCGCCCTGGCGGCAGCGCTGCTGTGCACGCCCTTCCTCGCCCACGCCGAGCCCAGCGTCCAGGTCGGCTTCTCGCCCGAAGGCTCGGCGCGCCAGCTGGTGCTGGAGACCATTGGCGGCGCGCAGCACAGCATCCAGATGCTGGCCTACGCCTTCCAGGCGCCCGACATCACGCAGGCCCTGGTCGATGCGAAAAAGCGGGGCGTGGAAGTGCGCATCGTGGTCGACAGGAAGCGCAACCGCAACAAGCCCAGCAAGGTGGCCATGGACTTCGTGACCGGCAATGGCATTGAGCTGCGCACCAACGACCATTACAACATCCACCACGACAAGACGATCATCGTGGACGGCCACACGGTGGAGACGGGCTCCTTCAACTTCGCGCCGTCCGCCGAAACGATGAACTCCGAGAACGTGGTCGTCATCCGCGGCATGCCCGACGTCGCGCGCCAGTACCTGGCGCACTGGCAATCGCGCTGGGACCTGGGCAAGCCCTACCCGGCGCGCTGACGGACAGCGGCCGTTACGCCCGTTGGATCAGTTGGGGCGCTTCATGATGACCTGGCGCAGCTCCTCGTACTCGCTGCGCGTCACCGCCTGGGCGTCGTAGGCCTTCACCAGGTCGTCAAGCTCGCGGCCCTTGGAGAATTTGACGCCCTCCTGCACGGTCACGCGCGAGGTGCTGCTGCTGACGCAGCCGGCCAGCGATGCCAGGCATGCGCAAACGAGGGTGATGGTGGCAATCCGATGGTTGTTGTGGTTGTTCATGGCGCTGTTCTCACTCACTTCACGCTGTCGATCAGCCGGCGGCGCTGGCTGTCGTACTC